>DLXG01000125.1 GCA_003448875.1 Anaerolineaceae bacterium | reverse complement strand
CTCACCCAGCAGGGAAATAACTTCAAGATCGCCCGGGTAAGCCGTAAGCCACGAAAGCACCAGCTGCCGAGCAAAACGCAATTCTCCGATTTCTAAGGCACACTCCAACAATAAGAGTGCTGTGCTGCGGTTTAATCTTCCCCTCGCAATCAGGGCTGAATTTCCAAGATCGTTTGCTTCTACAGGCATGTTTTTGCCTCCTGTCCATGATGAACCAGATTCAATGCAATGATGGCGCCCAGCTGACGGCGAATGTTGACATCTTCGGGAGCCAACTCGGCAGCCCGGCGGAGCATGACTTCAGCAGCGGGGTAATCTTTGCCATCCCGCAAGACCAGCGCAGAATAGTAATATGGACGGTAATCTTGAGGATTGATCTGAATAGCCTGCTGATAAATCGTTAAGGCTTTGTTGAATTCCCGCCTGCTGCTATACACCTCTGCCAGTTTCAGGTAAGTTTCCAAATGGCTGGGCTGCAGGCGGATAGCTTCACTAAGATGGAATACCGCCCGATCCAATTGTCCCTCATCCTTGAATACTTCCGCCAGCAGGCGATGAATTTCTACATTTTGTGGATTGAGTTTCAATGCCTGCAAAGCACTCTGCTCAGCCAGTTTGATCTTGCCGGTCTTCATACAGGTTTGAGCAAAGAACCATAAAATTTTCTCGTTTTGCGGATATGCCGAAACCAACTTTTGAAGCAAATCCTGCGCTGCTGCAACACCCTGCAATTCTGCAATCAGCCGCGCTCGTTCGTATTCCAGTTCCCAATTACCCGGGATTTCTTCGATTGCCCGATTCAATTCAGCCAACGCCTCGCGGGATTGACCCTGTCGGGTAAGAATCTTCACAGCCAGCAAACGGGTGCCGGCATCAGCCGGAGCCACCTTTTCAGCCTGCCGCACGAAAAACAGAACTTTATTGTCTTCTCCTAACCGAAGTGCAATTTCACCCGCTGTTATCCATGCTTTTCCATTGGTCTCGTCCAGTTCAGCCGCTTTTTCGGCGGCACGCAAGGCAGCCCTGTCATCCTTGCACCCTTGCAGAGCAAACGCCATTAGCAGCCACATCTCGCTGCGCTCTGCATAGTCGTTAATCGTTTCTTGCAGCAAATCAACTGCCTGCTGTGCATAACCGCTCTTCAAGTAATGCTGAATCAGACGGACAAGCAACTCGTAATCCTTTGGGTTTAACTGGTGGGCTTTTTCCAGGTGAATGCGGCAAGTTTCAGTTTCGGAACATCGCTCCGCCAGATCAGCCGCCCAAAGCTGCCAGTTGATTTCGTCATCCCATATTCCCAGCGCAACTTCTATGGCTTCGAGTGCCTGAGCATAATCCTGATCCTTCTCAGCGATTCTGGCTAATACCGCCTGATAGATGGGGTGGAAGGCAGCTTTCTCTACCGCAGTGCGGGCGTAATCAAGCGCCCTCTGGCTATCCTCTTCTTCCCACAGTAAAGCCCCTAACATCTGAACAAACGGATGCTGCCGCCAGATTTCAGCCATTTGCATGGCGCCGGCCGGGTTGCCGCCCCGCAAGTGTGCCTCTACAAGCCACGCAAAGTCTTCATCTGTGACTGCAAACGCGCTCAACTCTTGAATTCGTTGATGATCGGTGTGTAATAACGCCTCGGCTCGCGCCGACCAATGATCCAACACCCTTGAACGCGTCAACTGGCCGGCTTTTTCTAAAAGTTCTCTGGCTTGCTGATGCAGATTTCCAAAATTATTAGGCTTAAGCGCATGCTTCACCACACCTAATGTTTGTAACAATCGCTGCCATTCCAGTGCGCGAATCAATCCCTTTGCATAGATCAAATACGCTGCTGGTTCATTTTCATGTTTTTGCAAATAACTCTCAGCCAGTTGAATGCCTGCCTGCCATTCCATCAGGTCGAAGGCTGCTTCAGCCAAGGTCAGCAAAACAGCCTGCGGCTCTTCTTTCTTTACCGGCTTTCTTTCATCACTTTGAAATTCAAGCCAAGCCTGACGAAAATCAGACAAAGCATCCGTGAATTTTCCAAGTCTGGCATTCAAACGGCTGCGTACTGCTTTCAGGTGAAGATATTCTGGTTTATGCACCAAACCTTTTAGAATTGCTTTTTCTGCCTCAACCAGCTCGCCAGCCTCAAGGTATTGCTCTGCTTGAAAAGCGTGCAAACCGGCCAGCCATTCCGATTCCTCTTCGCTGGTAAAACTGGTAAAACATCCGGCAGAGTGATTCTGGTCAACTACACCTGCAATTCGAACAAACCGTTCCGGCTGAAGCAGGCGGTGTGCAAGGTCTGCCACGTAAAACGCCATTTCCAAAGAAGTTGGGCAAAGCTGCAAAGCACTTTCAGCATGATAAAGAGCCAGATTTAGCTCGCCGGCTTCCAAACACAACGGCACAAAAAGACGATGCACAGCAAATGCGCTGGCTGGTTCGTATCCCCAAAGATGGCTGTCTTTCAGGCTTTCGTTCGCTAAATCTCCGCCAACCTGACTTTCGCAAATTCGTAGAGCCTTCTCCAGAGAAGCGATTGCTGCCTGAGGACGCTGCATGGATTTTTGCAATTCGCTCTGGAATATATACGCTTCTGCCGCACTCGGATTAATGGTGAGAGCAGTTTGCAGGGCTTGATGAGCCGCCTCAATCTCACTATTGCGCCAATGCAGTAAAGCCAGATGAAAATGTTGCAAATAACTGGGTTCTTCGGATAAAGTGATGGCTTTCTCAATCGCCTGCTTTGCCAGTGTTAAATTACCCATAGAAAGCGCAATCTCAGCCACGGTTTCTAGCTGTTCAGGCAAAATATGATCGAGTGCAAGCACCCGCTTCAATTCTTCATTTGCGGAGTCGTGATCGCCATTTTTCATCCATAAGCCGGCCAGCTTCAAGCCATAACCAACCTCCTGCGGGTAAAACTCTACCAGCGTTTGAAGGGCTTCAATGCTTTGTTGGAATTCATTCAACCTTTCCATCAAATCCGAGAACCAAACCAGACATTCCACCGCGTTTGGTTGAAGCTTCCTGACTTGTTGGGCTGTCTCAAAAGCCGATTCATGCAAATTAAGACGAAAATAAACTTCTGCAAGCAGCTGTTTAATCTCCACATTATCCGGGCGGCTCTGAACGGCATTTTGTAAAGCAGCCAGTGCCATTTCATTCTCACCTTTATGAAAAGCAATCAAGCCCAAGCCAGATTGGATACGCCAGCTCCATTCCGGAAAACCAGCCTGTTCCGTTTCCAGTAAATGCTGAAAACCAGCCAGTGCCTGATCCCATTCCTGCAAGTTCAAATGGATTTCAGACTTAAGCAAGAGCGCTTCAAAATGGTCTGGTACTTCTTTCAGTGCACGCTGTAATGCTTTTTGAGCCTTCACCAATACGCCAATGGAACTGTTGTGTGGATTTATCAAACGCCTGAGCTCAGCCCCATTCAATAAAACTTTTGCATACTCAATAAACCATTCCAACTTAGCCCCTTCAAACTGGAGGGCCACTTCCAATATTGCGCTTCCTTCTCCAATCTCCCCATTTCTCAGCAGGATACGGGCATGTTCGTAAGTCAATTCCGGGTGAGCAGGCCACTTCAAACGGGCTCTCTCGGCAACTTCCAGCGCTTCTTTATCATGTCCCAGCGAGGCAAGGGTCTGGATTAATACCAGCGCAACCTCATCCGACTCGGGTGCCAGGCGGGCGGACTGCTTCAGGTATGGCAATGCCTCAGCCGATAAACCATTTGCCAGATAAGCCCTGCCCAATGCAAGGTGTAACTCTGCCGAGTCGGGCACATTCAAAAGCGCAGCCCGCAATGTTTCCAGTTCACGCTGAAATTCACCGTTGTGATGATATAAACGAGCCAGTTCAAGCCATGCTTTGGGTTCTTCAGGGGCGAGCAGTGTGGCTTTACTTAAACTGATGTGTGCTTCCTCGAATTTTCCCTGTCCAAACTGCGCCAGACCAAGCAAAGTAAAGATTCGTCCCTCTTCCCCATTTTTTTCAATCAATTGCCGACAAGTATTTGCCGCAAGTTCAAAATCTTTACCCCCTATCGCACACGTGATCAAATTCAAGTGGTCTTCCAGAGAAGAATCGCCAAATCGGTGCAATATTTCCTGTCGGATTTTTAAAGCCGCTTCCCATTCATTTCTGTCTTCAAGGATTTTCGCATATATCCGATAATGGTCAGGGTTGGTCTTTTCCAGCATCATTGCTTCGCGAATAAGCCTGATTGATGTTTCATCCTGTCCCAATCGGTGCGCCAGCTGAGCAGTCCAGGTCAGTAAAGAGACATCACTTACTCGTTGATTCAAGAACAACAAAGCCACCTTCAGAGCCTCTTGATAGAGACTCAACTTTTCCAAAATTTCCAACAATTCAAACGGAGAATAATCAAATACAAACTGTCCTGCTGGCAGCTGTTCATCAATCTGTTGCCGCTTCAACCACTCCTGAACCGTTTCTCTAACTGCCTCTCGCTCTTGCTGAGTTTCCCCTACGGGGATACTTTTACCTTTCAAAAATACCTGCACCAGCAAAGGCAAGTTGAAATCACTCAATCGCCTCATCAGGGAGACAGGCGGCTTGATCCAAACGGCTTCTTCCATCAATGTCTCGGGCAAAGGTGCTGTGCTGAGCAAAGGCTCAACTTCATCCCATAGGGTTTCGGTTGTTTTTGAATCGTTTTTAGCCACTGAAATTAATTGCAGCGTTGTTCCGCCTAACCAGTGCTGTAACAAATTTTTGGAACGGCTCAAAAACAACTCCGCCTGAGCGGGATGCCCTGCAATCTGATGCAGCGTGGCTGTCCATTGCAGTTCTAAAGCCTCATTGGCAAGTTCAACCCACGTCTTTTGGCGCAAGGCCTCCAAATCAACGACAGCCAGCCCCCCCGTTTTCAAGCGGCTTTCCCTGAGTACCTGATCAGCCAGCCAGCCTGCCAATTGAGATTCATCGTATTTTTTCAAATAGACTAACCATTCCACCTGTTGAGACAATGAAATTTCTGCAAAAACTCCCATAAATAAGTGTCTTAATTCCTGCTCCTCTAAGGGATTACCTAAAAGAATGTGGGTAATCCACACTTTGGAAAGAGAAAAATCATCCTTACATAACAAAGATTTCAACAACTCTTCCCTATCCGGTACCATGCCAAACAAACACAGCAAGGGAGTTTTCCACACTTCGATCAGTGTATTTTTATTCTTAAGATTGAGCGATCTCAATTCATCCAACAATCCAAGCCAGGTTTGAGTCTTCCGGCGGCGTTCTCTTAACGCCAATGCAATTAATCCCGCTTCCTTCAAGTCCTGAGGTTTGGAATAAGTGCGCAGCAAGCTTTCAAATGTTTCCAGCGCTTTCTTTCTGATGGACGGCTCGACGGAAGGAAAATGGTCGCCCTTAAGGGCGTTTAATTCCATTCTGCTGTTCAGTATCTTTAAAACCAGATTTGCCGGCTGCCAATCTTCTGTGATAAGTTGATCGCTATTCATGCGTTGTAGAAACAAGTTATATTGAACAGCTTCCCATACCAGAGGGTCTCTTTTTAGCGCTGACAATACGACAGGGATACCTTCCTCCGGTAGGCTTATGCTTAACAATTCAAGGAGGTCTGCTGATGGCATAGGGGCTCCTTTATCAATTGGGGAATGGGGGAAAACAGTTATTGAATTTGAAATGCGAGTCCAAAGGCTGCCGCAATCATCAACATGCCGGCGATGATCAAAAACACACCAATACCCGCCGCCGTGCGAACCAGTTGATTCAGTGATTCAATCAGGCTCGAGGCATTCCCGATCAAACCGGCAATTTCTTCGGCAATTCCCTTTTGCGCCAGTCGGGCTGTCTGTTCCGCAATGCGCTTGACTTCTCCACCCAACACCCGGCTGACCAACACAATCACGCCAATCAACCACATGATGACACCCAATGCCAGAGCAACCCCGGCTGTGGTCAACAAAAAGTCGTTTTTGGTCATCTCGAAAATCATCATACCCTTCCTCCCATTGATCTCTGCTGGAAGGGTAGGATGCAAGAATTGTGCCAGAAATTGTTTAATTGTTCAGACGCGAGATGTCAGCCGGCAAGTCCGGCAGATCAATTGCCCTGCCCTCGCAAAAGAGCATGGCGCGTTCAATGGCATGGCTCAATTCACGAATATTTCCCGGCCAGTCATAAGCCATCAATGCTTGCATCGCTCGCGGGGTAATATCATCCACATTAACCCCCAATCTGGCTTTGTATTGACGGATGAAGAACCCCACCAGCTCAGGAATATCCATTTTCCTTTCACGAAGGGGCGGTAAATGCAAGTCAACAACTTTCAAACGGTAATATAAATCCTGGCGAAAACTGCCTTCCTGAATCATTTCTTTCAAGTTACGGTTGGAGGCTGCCAGAACCTGCACATCTACTTGGATCAGATTTGTGCCGCCGACACGCCGGAAGGCGTGTTCTTCAATAGCCCGTAACAGTTTTGCCTGAATATCCAGAGGCATGGATGAGATTTCATCCAGGAAGAGAATTCCCCCATCCGCTACTTCCATCAGGCCATTTTTGCGCCGTTCGGCACTGGTAAAAGCCCCCGCCTCGTAACCAAACAGTTCCGACTCCAAAACGGTGGGTTGAATTGCTGCACAGTTAATCGCAATAAACGGTTTATTGGAGCGCGGCCCGGTGCTGTGAATAAAACGCGCCAGCACTTCTTTTCCCGAACCGGTCTCTCCGGTGATCAATACCGACACCTGAGCCTGAGCCGCTTTTTGCGCCTGACTGAGCAAAGACTCCATTGATGGGGTTTTGCCAACTACAAAAGAAATGCTCTGTTTCTGGCTCTGCCGCAAATGAGCCAGCTCTCGGCGCATTTGCACAATTTCACAGGCACGCACAATGGAATTTTCCAGTTGGGTTAATTGGATCGGCTTGGTTAAGAAGTCATGCGCACCGTTTTTCATGGCATCTACAGCCATATCAATATCGCCGTGGGCTGTAATGATAATAATTGGAGGCCGGTAGGGCATATTCCGCATTTCATAGAGAAGACTTGGCCCATACCCATCAGGAAGTGATACATCCAGCAAAACCACGTCGCCATTACCGCGTTGCAGGCAGGTGCGGGCGTCGCTTAACGTCGGTACTCCAATGACTTCGTAGCCTAACGGGGTCAGGTAGTCGGAGATGTTTTTTCTGGCATTGGCTTCGTCATCAACAACAAGGATGGTAATGGACATAATCAGGCTTCCTCGCTAGCAGGTAAAAATATGCGGAACACAGTTCCGCCAGGATAACTATTGAAAGTGATACTCCCACGGTGAGCGGTTACAATACGCTTTGTAATGGATAACCCCAATCCCGTGCCGCTGGCCTTGGTCGTTACAAAAGGTTCAAAGATTTTCTCGCGAATATCATCAGGAATGCCGGGGCCGTTATCGGACACAGCAATTTCAAGATGAGGGTGTGTTGATACCAGCGTTGAAAGGCTCACTTTCACGCTCAGGATTCCACCGTTTTCGCGCATGGCATCTATGGCATTACTGATCAGGTTATTAAACACCTGATCGAGCGCCCGCCAATCACCCTTTATTGGAGGTAACTTTTCAGCCGCCTGAAAAACATGACGAATATTTAACCTCTCCATTCGAGGCCGCCAGCGTTCAAGTATCCGGTTAAGCAATTGAGGTAAATCAACCAGTTCTTGCTTAGGCTCATAAGGTTTGGCATAGGTTTTTAGCGCTTCCATCTGGTGATGCAGCCGCTCACAATCGTTTTCCATTCTGCTTACCAGATCTTGAAGTGAATTTTCACTTGCCAAACGGCGGGAAAGAATTTGCAAACCGGTTGAAATGTTGTTGATCGGATTGAGCACCTCGTGGGCAAATACCCCCATAAATTCGCCCAGAAAAGCCCGCTGCTCCAGTTGGCGGGATTGAGCCAGGATTTGTTCATGTTCACTGATATCCCGCACAAGAATAACCACTCCTGCGAATTGGCCCTCGTTTAGAATTGGAAGCAGCTTCACATCTGCCGCAAAAGTTTGTCCGTTGCGGCGATGCAAGGTGATATTTTCCAACAAGGATGAAACTCCGGTTGCAATCACATTAGCAAGTGCCGGCAGAAAACGGTCGGGGGTAATCAATATATTTTCAATCCGCTCCCCCTGCACTTCATTACGGGTGTAGCCAAACAATAATTCCGCTGCGGGATTGATCTCGATTATGACCGAATCCGGATCGACAACCACGACCCCTTCCTGAACCTCTTCGTAAACCGAAGAATACAACCGAAGGTAAAACTCTTTCCGTGCTCTTTCACGATTAAGGTTTTCCTGTAACACCGAGCGGCTGATAATGTCATTAACGTAGACCGCCAATACTTCAAGTGTTTCCAGCAAGAGAGGCGGCGCTTGCGATTCTAACCCGCCGACGACAATTAAGCCGTCCAAAGCGTTTTCTTTGCCAATGGCGACACTGCCCACATAAGATACACCCGCAATTCGTGCCGAACGATGCAAATGAGTGGTCATCCGCTTCCCCGGCGTCCACAATGAAGGTGTGGATAATCGAATTAAGTCGGTGGAGGGCAACGTATCTGGGAAAATGGTTAATTCTTCAAGGCTAATTAATTTACGTAACTCTGGAAACTCTGCATTGGCGTGATAAATGCAAATCAGGTTGGTTTCAAATAAATTTTTCAGAATTTCCAGCAATTTTTGAATGGTGTCAAGCCAATCCTCGCTGGCATGTTCAACCATTCTCGGAAGACTCTGAAAGGCAGTCAATAATCTTTTTTGCCAGTCGCCGCTCAGAAATTGAAGGTCAGTTTGCGAAATAATCTTCAAGACGATATAACCGGTTGGCAAATCAAGTACGCTTTTTCGAATTTCAACCGGAATGGATGAACGGTTGCGGGTTTTCAAAAGACCCGCAGTGATTTCACCTTCTAAAATCTCTTCCCGGCTTGGGTTTTCCAGTAAAGTTTCGAGATGTTCATTAACAATTTCCTGCAAAGAATAAGCCGTCAGCACCAGAAAGGCACTGTTCGCCAACAGGACTCGGTTACCTTCCGGGTCATAGACCAGCGCCGGTTCAGAAATTAATTCCAGTAAATTTCGGATGGCGGAATAAGTTTCAACTTTATTGATTTTGTTACCAAAAAGTGCTTGAATCGGACGGCTGATTACATCTCTCATGCCTGAACCTGATTAACTCTGCGTAGATGAGCAGGAAGAATGCCTTCCATTGCCCGATATTTTGCCACCGTGCGGCGGGCAACTTCATATCCCTGCTGCGCCAGCATACGCGCCAGTTGGGAATCGCTGAGTGGACTTTTTTCTTTGGAGATGATTTCCCGCAAGGCCGTGCGTACATTCAGACTTCGGTCAAAGAAATTTGCCAGAGGGATAATTTTTTTGTTGGGCAATTGAACAGTTTTATTTGATACGGCTCGAGATATTGTCGATTCGTGCACCCCCAATTCTTCTGCCAGAGAAGCCCGCGTTAATGGCTTGATATAACGGTCTCCATGCAAAATAAAATCACGTTGTATACTGACAACTCTTTGCATCAATCGCTGCATGGTAAAGTTTCGTTGCTGCAGGCATTTTACAAATAATGCTGCTCGCTCAAGATCATTTTTCATCCCCATTCGGGTTTCTTCACTGGCCAGGCGGGCAGCCTGCCGAAAGAGTGGATTTACTCTCAGGTAGCCCCGGATCGGCAGGATAATTTCAACCACCAAAGGGTTTTCGGGAGAATTATTCAGATAACTGATGATGATATCAGGATGATAATACACCTCTCCCGCTTTAGGGGATGGGTTTCTCACATCCCCCCAATGCGCCCGCGCCGGGAACGGATTTAAATTCTCACCGATAAAACGCACAGTTTCCTGAACCTGATGGTTTGACACATTCAGTTTTCGAGCAATTTCAGCATACTGGCGGCGAGTCAGCAACTCCATGGCTTCGCCGATTATCCGGCGGGCCAACTCTGGGACGGGTTTGGTTTCACTCAAGACGTCCAATTGAACCAGCAATGCTTCTTGCGGATTGGCAGAACCAACACCAACCGGTTCAGCGCGCTGAATCAATTGTTTTATCTGCATCACCTTTGAAAGAGGAACATGAAAATATTGAGCGATTTCAACCGGTGAAATGGTAAGGAAACCATCCTCATCCAGATGGGTCAGGAAGAATGCGGCAATTCGGCGCTCTTCACCTTCCAATTCAACCGCTATTTGACGCAAAATAAAGACTGGCAATTCCTCCACAATGGGTGACACAGGTTCTTCGGGTATCATCTCCGTGCTTACGGCAGAGGTGGACTAAAACTCTTCCCGTGGTGAAACAAAAACCACCGGTTCTTCTGCCTGCATACTCACCGGCCGGCTGCACACCGGGCACTCGCCATGCCCCGGCAAAACACGATGACAAGTCGGACAGCGCCGTTCTTCCACCAGTTCCAGGGCAGGATTGGTCAATTCTTGTTGAATTTGCTGGTAAAGTTCACCAACTGTCTGATTCAAAAGGGTCATCGTCTGCGTCAAGTGCGCAGTCGTTACGGTGCGAATGCTGGGACTCTGGATTTGAAACATGATTTCACCCTACTCCCTAAGAAGAGTATACCGATCAACCTCGAATGGTGCAAGTTTTATGCCAGAGCAATTTACTTCAAGCGTGGTAGAATTTCCTCTGGAAAACAGATTATGAAGCAGATAACCGTTATTGGTGGTGGATTGGCTGGCAGTGAAGCCGCATGGCAGGCAGCCGAAATGGGCTGCGAGGTATTACTTTATGAAATGCGGCCGGCAATTCCAACCGGCGCTCATGTCAGTAGTAACCTTGCTGAGTTAGTCTGCTCCAACTCATTGGGCTCCAACCTGATCGACCGCGCCTCCGGCTTGTTGAAAGAAGAGATCCGCCGTTTTGGCTCTCTTCTGCTGAACTGTGCGGAAGCCACCGCCTTACCGGCTGGTGGCGCATTAGCCGTTGATCGTGATGCTTTCGCAGGGATGGTCACCGAACGGATTACCCATCATCCTCGCATTCATCTCATTCGAGAGGAAGTCAGAACCATCCCGGG
>DLXG01000216.1 GCA_003448875.1 Anaerolineaceae bacterium | reverse complement strand
TCAGGGGCTTTGGTGGGTTCCTGAGTAGGCGGGGTGCCTGGGTAGGGGCGGGCGGCTGGGTTGGCTCGGCGGTGGGGGTCACCTGCTGAACACAGGCACCCAGCACCAACGAAGCCACGATCAAAACAGTCAAAGTGGTCAACAACCTTTTCATTTTCTTCTCCTTCGGATGAATTGAAATGGGAAATCTTCTGGTTACTCTAACGGCAGTAGAAGCCTAAAGTTCTACCCAATTTCTTAATCGCGGTTCACCTCCTTGTGCATCAGAATCACAGCCTGACCGGTCACCAATGCCTGCCCGTTCTGGTTGGTGCAGGCTGTTTTCAAGCGAACGATGGGGCGATCCGTCTGGATATGGTCAACCTCCAGCGTAGCCGTCACCGTATCCCCGATGTAGGCCGGCGCAATGAACTCTAAATACTGGTTTAAGCAGGTTGAGCCCGCTTCACAAAAATACCGCTCAATCGCCGCGCCAATCAATCCGCCCAATAACATCACGGGCACCGTTACACGATCTTCCGGAAAACCATTACGAGATTCGGATTGCTCGATTTTTTCACCATCCGCCTGCATCAGACGGGCAAAATCTCCCAGATCGGTCTGCCGAATCGTTTTAACCAGCACGACCTGCTTTCCCGCGTGCCATTCCTGCCGGAGATCATAACGATCAGATGAATTCATCGGAACAGCGCACACCGGCTTAGCATGAGGTTTACATGAAGAACCACATCGGACATTACGTTACCTCAAACCCCAAAATCGTCTTTTTGTGTTCACCTTCTCCGCGTTCAACAAACAAAGCCTGCAAAGGTGTTCCAATCCGAATACTTTCCGGGTGCTGGACATCCACCCCAAAAATCTGGGCAGGGATACGTTCCCCTTCCTCCAATTCCACCACCCCCACACAATAGGGATTCTTGCGGTCATAACCGGCTGCCAGCATGGCCGTCGGGGCAACATACACAACCGTGAAAGCAGCCAGTTTGCCCTTACCCGAAAATTGATAGGCTTCCAATTCATTTTGTTGACAGTCCGGGCACCAGCTGCGCGGCGGCAGAAAAACACGCCCGCATCGTTTACAGCGTGAGCCAATCAATTGCCGCTCCGCCAGATGTTTTGAAAATTGATGAGTATACACTTCGCTTTCGGTCATCACCCTATCTCCGTTCGAAGATGTTTACCACGCAGGTCTGGCCGGTGCCGCCCACATTATGCGTCAACCCAATGGCCGGGCTACCGGGAATTTGCCGTTCACCCGCTTCGCCGCGCAACTGATGCCAGATTTCAACCACCTGCCCAACACCCGAAGCGCCAACCGGATGCCCCTTGGATTTTAACCCGCCGGAGGAATTGATCGGACGCGTTCCCTTCAGAGAAGTAACTCCATCCTCAGCCGCCTTCCAGCCCTCACCCGCTTCAAAAAAGCCGAGATCCTCGCTGGCGATAATTTCCGCAATCGTAAAGCAGTCATGCACTTCAACGGCATCCACATCCTGCGGGGTGATTCGGGCCATCTCATAGGCCTGCCGGGCAGCCTGCCGGGCAGCCGGCAGCGAGGTCAGGGTCGGGCGGTCGTGAGTGGCAGCATCACTGGCCTGACCGCTGCCGATGATGTACAGCGGGGCTTCGCTGAAATTACGGGCAATCTCTTCGCTTACCAGCAGTACCACCGCAGCGCCATCTGAAATCGGCGAGCAATCGTACAGGCGCAACGGCCAGGCGATGTAGGGATTGGCACGCGGGTCGCGCAGAAAGTCGAACTCATCCTTCCATTCCGGGACGGGTAAACCTTTGCGGATGGCGCTGGCTTTACGCGCTTCCATAATCTCACGGATGGGCTGCCCAAATTGGGCTTTGGGGTTTAACGCACCGTGTTCATGGTTCTTGTAGCCCACTTGCAGGAAAACTTCCGGGTCAGCCCCATATTCATGCATGTAGGCGGTTGCCATGGCAGCATAAAGTGCCGGGAAGGTAAAACCCACCGCTGCTTCATAAACCACATCTGAGGCAGTTGCCAGCGTATCGGTTACCCGTTCGGTGGGCAGTTCGCTCATCTTTTCAACCCCGCCAACCAGCACAATATCATATAAACCGGATGCCACCGCCAGCATGCCCTGCCGCAGGGCTGCCGAACCGCTGGCGCAGGCATCTTCTACCCGAGTGGCCGGGCGGGGAGAGAGCCCCGCCCAGTCCGTCATCAAGGGGGCCATGTGCGCCTGTCCCTCAAATAGATCACCGGAGTAGTTTCCGATGTAGACTGCTTCAATCTCGCGCGGATCAAAACCGTGGTCCAGCGAAGCGAGCATTTCCCGGTAAGCCTCAACGAAGATATCACGGGTAGCCATTCCGTTGTAGCAGCCAAACTTGCTCATTCCGGCTGCAACGACGGCCACACCACGCCCCAGTTTTCTTTTGGTCATAAAGACTTCTCCCTCAGATTCTCTTCAAAAAAGCATGGAACAAACCGTTAAAAACTTCCGGTTTTTCGATATGCGGGCTGTGAGCGGTGTTTTCGATCACATGCTCCTCAAAAGCACCACCGGCAGCGGCGTATTTTTCCAGCACGTTACGGGTTTGCTGAAGCATCGGCTGAGGCGGGGCGACTTCATCGCCCGGCCAGCCGGGCACATAACCTAATTTGCCCAGATTGGCAATATCGAAGAAGGAAGTATCCGAAACAATCAGGTCGTGGCTGCCGCGTACCCACAATACAGGCGGTTTGGGCTGCGCAGCCAGCAGATCCGGCTCATCCTGCTTGAGGTATTTCAACGACCAGCAATTCACCGGTCCGCGCACCCCCGGCGCGACAAACGGCCAGTTTGGCGACGGCACAAAATCCCCGGGGTAGCGGTCTGGGCCGGTTTTTTCCATCAGAGAAGCCGTTAGAAAATCCTCTTCGCGGGCAGCCCGGAAGGGCGGTACGTAATAGAAAGCATTGATGATGTTGCGCGGGGAATTGGGGTCATCACTGCTGCGGTCCTGCGCCTGAATGCGCTTGACAAATTCCTGATTGACCACCCCGCCGCCGGAACCGGCAAAATCATCAAAGAGCGGCGTTCCCTCCGCCCCCTTGGTACCACCAAAACCGAACGGCGAGACCGGGCAAATCAGGGTCGCGCTCAACACGCGGGCAGGAAAATCGCCAATAAAGCGGTAAATGATGCCCGCTCCCATGGACCAGCCAACCAGATGAGCCTTTTCCACCCCCATCACATCCATCAACGCCGCCAGATCATCTGACCAGTCACGGTAACCGCGGGTGGAGTCGATCAGCACGTCTTCCGTCCAGCCATACCCGCGCAGATCGGGCGCAATGGCCCGAAAGCCAGCGGGCAGCGCCAGCATGGTCTCTTCCCAATAAAGGGCTGCCGAAAAATTACCATGCAGGAAGATGACCGGCACACCCGCCGGGTCGCCGCTGGTCAGAACGTGCATCTTAAGGCGCGGGGTTTGAATCATCTGCGAAGTTACACCCGGCAGAGGTTGAGGCATGTTCATGGTTTCCTCCTTTTTCTTACCTAATCGGATGATGATTTGGATTCTTTTTCAGGTAGTTGTGCCCCCGGCACGACCATGCGGGGGACAATTCCCAAACGGTGGGCTTCTTCTCGCAGCCATTCACGAAAATCGGGATGCGCAATCCGAATCAGAGCCTCCATGCGGTCACGCACGCACCGCCCGCGCAGTTCGGCAACCCCATACTCGGTGACAATGGTATCTACATCCTGACTCGGTACCGTCACTTCGGCTCCTTCGGAGAGGATGGGGACGATTGTAGAAATCTGCCCATCCCGCGCGGTGGAACGCAGGGCAATGATGCCGCGTCCGCCGGGCGATAGCTGCGCGCCGCGGTGGGTATCCAGCTGGCCGCCGGTACCGCTGAAGTGGCGGTAACCGATGCTTTGCGAGCAAACCTGACCAAACAGATCTACCTGCAAAGCCGTGTTGACGCTAATCATGCGGTAATTCTGGCCGATGACATACGGGTCGTTGGTTACTTTCCCTTGCTGAAATTCCACCCCCAGATTTCGATCCACAAAGTCATATAACTTACGGGAACCCAGCGCAAACGCACCCACCATTTTACCTTTCCAAAGCGTTTTGCGGCGGTTGGTGACCACGCCGGCTTCGTACAAATCCACCATGCCGTCGGTGAACATCTCGGTATGGATGCCCAGATCACGGCGATTCATCAGGAACGGCGTGATGGCGTTGGGGATACCGCCAATGCCAAGCTGCAGGGTTGAACCATCTTCGATTAAATCGGCAATATAACCACCGATAGCCTGTTCGGCCTCGCTGGGCGGGGCTGGCGGTAATTCAAACAACGGCACATGATTTTCCACCACATAATCCACTTCGGAAATATGCACCTGCGTATCGCCCAATGTGTAGGGCAGGTTTTCGTTGATCTCCAGCACCACCAGATCGGCGGCTTCGATTAACTGCTTTTCAATCACCAGCCCCAGCGAAAGGGAAAGAAAGCCGCGCGAATCGGGCGGCGTGGCCGTCCCCCAAAAAACATTGACCCTGCCCCCGCTGGCGAGCAGTTTATCGGTCGAGGCGCGGTGCAGATTGTTGGGAATATAGGACATGCGTCCCTGCGGGTGAACTTTACGATCCGGTGCGCCATAGAACCAGTTTTCCACAAAGAAGTGCCCGGCCATCTCCGGGTTGGTTGCATACTCGTAAGCGCGCAGGGGCAGGCAGACCCACACGGTCACATCTTCCAGCCGGTCTTTGTGGTTGCCCAGCTCGCTCAACAATCCGGGCGGTTCCGAAGCCGCAATGGCCACCCCAATCGTCTGATGAGATTGCACCAGTCCGACGGCTTCGGGGATTGAAATCAACTTCTTACGATAGACCTCAGATGGATTCATACCCCTCCTGCCCTCAGGGCATAATAAAGGCCGAGCCAGCCTGGTTATAGCCCACTCCTGAACCGACAAAGGTAACCAGATCACCGGATTTGATCTTGCCCTGTTTGCGGGCATCATCGAACACCATCGGGATACAGGCCGAGCCGGTATAACCCCACTTGTCCATGATCCAGTGAGTCTTTTCCATCGGCAGGCCCAGAGTTTCCTGCACCAGTTTGATGCTGTTCAGGCGTACCTGCGTATACAGCGCCATATCCACATCCTGCAGGTCAAAGTTGCCGTTGGCAGCCAGTTCGCGCATGCGCTTCGGCCAGCCTTCGTTGTTGACTTCCGGTGGGAAGGGGGTAATAAAGCGTACTTGCGTCCGCCCGGCCTGCACACTTTCCACCGTTGCCGGTTCGTAAGTGCCGCCGGAGTAAATGCCCCAGTGTTTGTGATACGAACCGTCTGCAAAGAAGGTAGAACTGACGAAACCGGGTTTATCTGAAAAAGTCAGCACGGCCGCACCGGCGCCATCACCATAGAAGAAGGACATGACATCATTCTGCCAGTCGCATAATTTGTGCATCATATACGCCCCCACCACCAGCACATATTTCATCTGGTTAGAAGTGGACAGCAGACCGGCCGCAATGTTCAAACCGGTGGGGAACGAGGCACACGCACAACCGATATCAAACGTACCGGCATTGACCGCGCCCAGTTTATGCTGTACCACCACCGAGGTAGCCGGCGTGATGTAATCGGGGCTGTCGGTGCCGAGGATGATCATATCCAGATCTTCGGGCTTGAGCCCGGCATCTTTCAGAGCTTCTCTGGCAGCCTCAACCGCCAAATCCGAAGTCACCCAGTCATCCGGCGCGTACCAGCGGGTGGTAATGCCCGAAGAAGCCTCAAACTTATCAATCACTTCGCCGAATCGCTCGCGCATTTCACGGTTGGGGCGCTCAATCGGCGGCAGATAATGACCCGTGCCGATGATCGTTGCAAAGCGAGACATAGTCTTTTCGACCTCCTTCTTCAAGGTTGAATAGGGATTAAGTGCCGATCACAATGCCGCCATCCACGCTGATGGTGGCACCATGCACAAAACTGGCTTCATCGCTGGCCAGCCACAGGTAAGCATTGGCAATATCACGCGGTTCACCCAGCCGGCCCAGCGGTGTTTTCGCTTTCATGCCGGCCAGAATCTCTTCCGGCATTTTCTGCACCATTTCGGTGGCAATGAAACCGGGTGCCACGGCATTAACCCGCACATTGAAGCGTCCCAGTTCGCGCGCCCAAACTTTGGTCATGCCTATCACGCCGGCTTTGGTGGCAACATAATTGGTCTGGCCGACATTGCCGTACAAACCCACCACCGAGGAAGCATTGATAATAACCCCCCCGCCCTGCCGAATCATGAACGGAGCCACCGCCTGTGCGCAGTTGAAAACCCCTTTCAAGTTTATATCAATGACCTGATCAAAAGCACTTTCCTCCATTTGTTTGACCAGTTCACCGTCTTTGACCTTGACGAAGAGCGCATCGCGGGTAATGCCGGCGTTGTTGATCAACACATCCACCCGACCAAAACGCCGCACCACATCTTCGACCCAGGCCTGCACCTCGCCGCGGTCAGCCACATTGACGGCATAAAAACAGGCCGGTTCTCCCAACCCCCGCACCAGCACTTCGCCCGCCTCGCGATTGACATCACAGACCACCACAATCGCCCCCTCCTCGGCAAAGCGTTGAGCGGTGGCTTTTCCGATACCGGCTGCGCCTCCGGTAATCAAGCAAACCTTGTCCTTTAACCGCATAATTCCCTCGCCTCCTGAATTGGTGTTGGAATCCTGCCGCCCGGCAGGGTCATATAACCGCCCCCTGCTCAATAGAATACCTGCCTGCGGTTACAAAAGGGTTACAAAACACCCGTCAGGCCGTCAAACGGCGCAGCAGGTCACGGGTTTCCAGCGAAGGCTCAACCCCCAATTCATCCCAAAGGATTTTCCAACAGCGCTGGTAAGTTTGAACGACCTGTGCCTGATTACCCCTGGCTGCATAGGCCTGCATGATCAGACGATAAGCCGGTTCCCAGGTGGTATCACGCAGCAGGGCAGCATTGCACACCGCAATCACCTCATCCCAACGTCCCTGACTGCTCAGCAAATCTCCCAATTGCTGAACCGCGGCAAAGTAAATCTGGCGCAGCCGCTCGCGCTCAAAACCGCTCCAATCCTCGTAACAGCACTCTTGCAGGTAATCACTCTGGTAGAGGTCAATCGCCTGCCGCAGTTGTTCTTCATCACTTGCCTGACCCGCATAGAGCGCTTCAAATTCATCTGCATCAACGACCACCCTGGCCTGCGGGTTGATTCGGTAAGCATTTTCATGACGTCGAATGAAGAAGGGGGCTGATTCGCGAGGACGCTGCGGTTCAATGGTACGGTTGAGAGCGTTCAGGGCTACTTTGAAGTCACGCACCGCTGACTCACCGT
>DLXG01000217.1 GCA_003448875.1 Anaerolineaceae bacterium | reverse complement strand
CAACCAGTGTGGATGTTGCGCTGGCGGATATTTCGGGGAGTATCCTGCAGCGTTACAGCGAAGCGGCTGATGTGCGTCAACGCCCGGAGCCTTTTTTGCGCCGCTGCGTGGAGATCATCTTTGATCTGATGGATTTACAGGGATGCCGTGCTGACCAGATTTTAGGAATCGGAATTGGTGTGCCGGGTCCGGTTGATTTTGCACGGGGAGTTCTGGTTGCGCCGCCATTAATGCCGGATTGGGAGAATTTTTCAATTCGGGGGTTTGTCAAAGAGTCCTTCCCCAATGCTTTTGTGGTGGTGGATAACGATGTTAACATCATGGCTTTGGGGGAGCAGCGTGCCGGGGATGGAATCAATGTAGATCATTTTATCTTTGTGAAGATTGGCACCGGGATTGGGGCCGGGATTGTTTCCAATGGAAAAATTCACCGCGGCAGCACCGGCTGTGCCGGCGATATCGGCCATATCTGCGTGGATAAAAACGGTCCGATTTGCCGTTGCGGGAATACCGGTTGTCTGGAAGCCATGGCAGCCGGGCCGGCAATCGCCGAAAAAGCCATGCAGGCCGCCATCAGCGGTAACAGTCTCTTGCTGAAAAACCTGATGGAGCAAAACGGCGGGGTACTGCGCCCGGAAGATGTGAATGCGGCTTGCCGCGAGGGCGATCAGGCGGCTCTGGAAATCATTCGGGCGAGTGGTCAGATGATTGGGGATGTGTTGGCCGGGCTGGTCAATTTCTTTAATCCCAGTCATATATTTATCGGTGGGGGAATTGCCAATTTTGGCAATCATTTACTGGTTTCTATTCGCCGGGCAGTGCTGCGCCGTTCCCTGCCGCTGGCAACCACCCATCTGTCTATCAATTTTTCACGGATGGGTGCCGACGCAGGGGTAACCGGGGCGGTTGCGCTGGCCCTCGAGTACCTGTTTGTCATCGAAGATCAACCAACCACGACAATTTGAACCTAAGATTGGAGAGAAAGGAGGTGTTGCGGTCTTCAAAAAGGTGCTAATCATCGTTTGTTCGAAATTTTGTTTGAACGAAAAACTATCCAGAAGGAGAAGATGAACATGCAAAGAAAACCCCTCTTTACTTTACTTGCCTTCATCATGGTCCTTTCCATGGTGCTGGCAGCCTGCGGAACACCGGCAACACCGACCACAGCGGTGCAACCGACGCAACCTCCACAAACCGGCCAACAACCCACTCAACCTCCCGTTGAATCGAAGGGGCCTCCCTTTACGATTGGGATTTCGAATCCGTTCATCAGCAGTGAATATCGGACGCAGATGATTGCGGAGTTGATTGAAGTCAACAAAGAGTACATGGCGAAAGGGCTGACGACGGAGCTGGTGATTGAGAGTGCGGACACAGACGTAGCCGGGCAGATTCAGCAGTTGCAGAATCTGATGGCGAAGGGTGTGGATGCGATCCTGGTCAATCCGAGTGATGTCAATGGTCTGAATGCGACATTGCAAGAAGCGGTGAACAAGGGGATCATTGTGATCTCGGTGGATCAGGAATTGAACGTGCCGGGCGTGTACAATGTAGGCATTGACCAGAAGGAATGGGCGAAGACGAGCGCGAAGTGGCTGGCCGAGAAGTTGGGCGGCAAGGGCAACATTGTGCTGATTGAGGGCTTCCCGGGTCATCCGGCGAATGTAGCGCGGATGGAAGGTGTAGACGAGGTACTGGCGCAGTATCCGGACATCAAGGTACTGGCGAAGGACACCGGCAAATGGGATGAAGCGACCGGACAGCAGGTGATGTCGAACTTCCTGGCGGCGTACCCGAATCTGGATGGGTACTGGACGCAGGATGGGATGGCGATTGGGGCGTTGCAGGCAGTGATTGCGGCGAACCCGGCCAAGTTCCCGGCGCTGGTGGGAGAAGGGCGCTGCCAGTTCCTGAAACTGTGGGAGCAGGTGCTGAAAGATCGCCCGGACTTTGAGACGATTGCGGTGGCCAACCCGCCGGGTGTATCACCGACCGGTTTGCGGATTGCGGTGAACATGCTGCTAGGCAAGCAGGTGGACAAGAGCAAACTGGGCGGCGCGAATGGTTTGTCATTCGTGATTCCGGTACCGATCATCATCACCAAGGACAACCTGCAGCAGGGTCTGGATATCTGCAAGGACAAACCGGATGCCTACCTGCTGGACGGCATTATGACCGATCAGGAAGTTCTGGACGCCTTCTTCTTGAAGTAAAAATATGAGTGGTGTGTCGCTTTCTGCCCGCAATATTGTCAAGCGTTATGGGGGTGTGGTTGCGCTTTCAGACGGTAACCTGGATGTTCATTCCGGGGAGGTGGTTGCGCTGATTGGGGCAAACGGAAGCGGCAAAAGCACGATGAGTAAAGTCATCAATGGAGTAGTTGTCCTCGACGGAGGACAACTACTCCTCGATGGTAAACCCGTGCGCTTCTCTTCCCCTCAGGCGGCCCGCAAGATGGGAATTGCCACCGTTTTTCAGGAACTCAGTCTGGTTTCAAAAATGACCGTTGCGGATAACATCTGGTTGACCCGCGAACCACTGAAACCCAACGGGATGGTTGATCGGAAGGCGATGAGAGAGAAGACAGAAGCGCTGCTGGATTTGTTCAGCGGCACTTTTAAGGCGGATTTGAAACCCGATACGCTCGTTTCAGCCTTGCACCCTGACGAAAAACAAATTGTAGAGATTCTGAAAGCCGTCAGCCTCAATCCGCGTATCTTGATTCTGGATGAGGCGACTGCCAGTCTGGACAGCCGTCAGGTGGAACGTTTGTTTGAACTGGTCAAACGATGGAAGGAAGAAGGCAAAGCGATTGTCTTTGTCTCTCACCGCATGGAGGAAATTTTCCGGATAGCCGATCGTTATAGTGTTTTGCGTAACGGTAAAACGGTTGGAGAAGGACACATTAAGGACATCACCGAAAAAGAATTGATCCAATTAATGACGGAAAAAGAAAAGGTCTTTCAATTCAAGAAAGCGAGTGTAGAGGAAGAAAGCAGCGGCCTGCAACAACCGGTTTACCTGGAAATAGAAAATTTGACCACCGAAACCTTGCGTGGCATTGATATTACCGTTAAGCAAGGCGAATTACTTGGGATTGGAGGCCTGCAAGGACAGGGCCAGCGTGATTTACTGCTGGCTTTGTTTGGTGATATTCCTTATCAAGGGACAGTTCGGATCAAAGGCGAAGTAGTCAAGTTCAAACATCCCCGCCAGGCGATGAAGAAAAAACTGGCACTGGTGCCGGGGGATCGAGCAAAAGAAGGTTTGCTCTATATTCGCTCAATCCTGGAAAACTTTTTATTACCTTCCTGGCAAAAATACGGATTTCCGCTCAAGATGAAACATGCCCGCCGGGATGCGCTGGCCGTCAGTGAAAGGCTCAGTCTGGTCATGTCGGGTTTAATGGCGCCGGTCAGCAGCCTGTCGGGTGGTAATGCGCAAAAGGTAGTCATTGGCAAATGGCTACTGCGTGATCCCGATTGTTATTTACTGGATGATCCCACCAAGGGTGTGGATGTTCATACCAAAGCCGAGTTTTATACGCTACTGACCGAATTATCACAACAGGGAAAATCCATCTTGTTTTACAGCAGTGATGATGATGAGCTGGTTGGATTGTGCGATCGGGTAATTGTGCTTCATGATGGCAAAATCTGCGCTGAACTTAAGGGCGCTTCTTTAACCAAGGAAAATCTGATTGCTGCGAGCATGGGGGTGTCTAACGGAGGTGAGGCATGAAACGATTTTCCTGGGATGAAATGATGAACCGCTACCCTGCCTTCTTTGCGATTATCTTACTGGTAGTGGCTTTGACTATCAATTTTATCTTACAGCCCAATATGTTTGCCCGCGATACATTAAACAGCAACATGCGGGTTTTTCTTCCGATAATCTTACTGTCTGTTGGACAGGCGATTGTGATCTTGGGCGGCGGCATTGATATTTCAGTGGGCGGCATCGTCTCAATTGTCAATACCATTCTGGCAACGCAGGTCGGCTTGAACGGCTCACCGGAGAAGATGTGGACCTTTGTGTTCGTTTCGATTGGGGCAGGCATTCTGGCCGGAGCTATTAATGGTTTCTTCATCGCCTTTCTCCGCTTACAGCCAATTATTACCACCTACGCAACCAGTTTTCTATATGTGGGTTTTGCCTTGTTCATTCTGCCCAATCCCGGTGGCGGCATACCGGCTGAGATTGCCAACGTTTATCGCAACACAACCCCGCTGGGTTTACCGCTGGCGTTTTATGTGATTGGAGTGGTTCTGCTGGTTTGGATGTACATTCGCTCAACCCGTTATGGCAACTACCTGTATGCGGTGGGAGGCAATGCAGAAGCGGCTTATGAGACGGCTGTGCCCGTCACGTGGGTGCTCTTCAGCACGTACGTAGCCTCTGGTTTTATGTCTGCTCTGGCGGGAATCGCCATCACAATGCTGAGCGGTTCGGGGAATGCAGAAATTGGTGTGCCCATGACGCTGACATCCATTACTGCCGTGGTGATTGGCGGCACGGCTTTGAGCGGTGGTGTTGGTGGGGTAGCAGGGCCAGTGGTAGGGGCAATTACGCTGGGGATCATTCAAAATATCATTTCGTTCTCTCGCATTGATACGTGGTGGGAAACTTTCGTTAAGGCGTCCATCATTGTGGTGGCACTGGCGGCTCCCGGTATTATCAACCTGCTGCGGAGGAAGAAAGTATGAGGAAGTTTAGTATTTCCCCGCCGGTTGCGGCAATCTTACTTGCAATCGTCCTGTTTTTGCTCTCGGGCTTTTTGCCGAATGGGTATGGTAGTGATATTAATGTGGCAATCGCGCAGGCAACCAACATTGTGCGCCTGGCAGTGTTTTTGGGGGTGATTGCTGCCGGTCAGACACTGGTCATTATCAGCGGTTTTGAGGGGATAGACCTTTCGGCTGGCTCGGTGGTGACTTTAACAGCGATCCTGACCTACGTGACGGTGAAAGGAGAGGACGATAAGGTCCTGCTGGCGTTGCTGATTTCGCTGGTGGTGGGGGCGCTGATCGGTTTTGTCAATGGGCTGGGAATCACCTTTTTGAAAATTTCACCGTTTGTGATGACTTTGGGTATGTCCGGTGTGGTAACCGGCCTGATCATCATCATTAATCATGGCAACGTCAGCGGAAAAGTAGCCCCGATCATGACGCGGTTAATTGCCAGGCCGCTTTCGCCGGATATTCCAATTCCCAATGCGATCATCATCTGGATAATTTTTGGCTTCTTGATGTGGCTGCTGTTGGAAAGATCAACCTTTGGCAAACACTTGTTTGCAATAGGCGTTAACCGGGTTACGGCGAAACTTTCCGGCGTCAATGTTACGGCCACCAATCTGGCGGTTTATACGCTGGCCGGAGCACTGGCCGGGTTTGGCGGATTTCTGGTGGTTGGCAACACTGGTGTAGTGTTCATCGCGCTGGGGCAGCCTTTCCTGTTCCCTTCTATCGCCGCGGTGGCGGTAGGCGGTACCCTGCTTTCGGGCGGCAAGGGCAGTTATTGGGGTACGATGGCAGGTGCAATTGTGCTGACCCTGATCACAAGCCTGTTGACCACCATGCAAATGCCCGACTCGGTACGCCGGATGGTATTGGGTGCAACGCTGCTGGTGATGATTTCAATCTATGGCCGGCAGCGCGGGTTCAGACAATAAAAATTTCTATTTCAGGAGGCAGGCCATGACTAAAACAGTTAAGGTTGGCATGATTGGAGCCGGGTTTGTCAGTGATATCCACGCTCATGCCTTCAAACAATATGTTCACAATGCAGAAGTTGTGGCGGTGGCATCACCCAACCGGGCGGGGGAATTTGCCAAAACTCATGGCATCCCCCACGCTTTCAACGACTACCGCGAAATGTTGAAAATGAAAGAAATTGATGTGGTTACGGTGGCAATTCCAAATTACCTGCACTGTCAGGCAACGCTGGATGCTGCGGCAGCCGGTAAACACATTATTTGCGAAAAGCCGTTGTGCAAGACGCTGGAAGAAGCCGATCAAATGATCGAGGCCACTAAAAAAGCGGGTGTCTTGCTGATGTATGCCGAAGAACTGTGCTTTGCACCGAAATATGTGCGCGCCAAACAATTGATTGAAGAAGGCGCACTGGGTGAGCCGTTTTTGGTTAAACAGTCTGAGGAACATGACGGCCCCCATATGCCATGGTTTTGGGATGTGAACCTCTCCGGTGGCGGTGTGCTGCTGGATATGGGCTGCCATTCTGTTGAATATGGTCGCTGGGTGTTCGGTAAACCCAAGGTCAAGAGCGTGACGGCCTACTGCAATACCTTTGTCCACCATAACCGCACCAAAGGCGAAGATCATTCCATTATGGTAATTGAGTACGAAGGCAACAAAATCAACATTGCAGAAAATTCATGGGCAAAGGGCGGCGGTGTGGATGACCGCTGCGAGATTTATGGCACAAAAGGCAACACGCGTGCCGATTTACTGAAAGGCAGTTCCTTGTGGACTTACAGCCAGGAAGGCTACGGTTATGCTGTGGAGAAAGCCGGAACGACGCGCGGCTGGACATTTACCATGTTCGAGGAAGTCTGGAATTACGGCTTCCCACAAGAAATGCAGCATTTCGTCAATTGCGTGTTAGGTAAAGAAGAACCGATTGAAACCGGTGAAGATGGACGCGAAGTACTCAAGATCTTATATGCCGCTTATCAGTCTGCCGGTGAAGGACGGCGGATTGAATTCCCATACAACCCGCCGCAGGTTGAAAAACCGATTGACTTGTGGCGAAAATCTTAAGGTAATGGAGGTCTCATGACAGCACTTGATGTGAAAACGATCACGTATGAACAATTAGCCAAGGTCATTGATCATTCTCTGTTACGCCCGGAGTTGACCTCTCAGGAAGTTATTGAAGGCTGCCAGCTGGCGGCGCGTTACCACGTGGCGACGGTGTGTGTTAAACCCTGTCATGTGCGGCTGGCAGCCGAGCAGTTGAAAGACTCGGATGTGCTGGTCAGCACGGTGGTAGGCTTTCCGCACGGTAACAGCGTTACCGAAATCAAAGTTGCCGAGGCTCAACGCGCCATGGATGATGGCGCGGTGGAGCTGGACATGGTACTCAACATCGGCGAATTGCGCTCCGGTAACGATGAGTATGTCTTTCAGGACATCAAAGCGGTGTGTGATGCCGCCCATGCGCGCGGCGCAAAGGTTAAGGTTATTCTGGAAAACGCGTACCTGACCGATGAGCAAAAAGTGCGTGCCTGTCAGCTGGCGGAAAAAGCCGGAGCAGATTGGGTGAAAACCTCCACCGGCTTTGCCCCGGGCGGGGCAACACTGGAAGACCTGCGCCTGATGCGCCGTTCGGTTAGCGAGAAGGTGCAGATCAAAGCAGCCGGCGGCGTGCGGACGCTGGATGCACTGCTGGCTGTGATTGAGGCGGGGGTGACGCGCTGTGGTGCAACTGCCACTGCCAGAATTTTGGATGATTTCAAAGCACGCCTGGCGGGGGAACAGACCTCCACCGGCGAGGTAAAAATGGGCGGCGGATACTGAGAAGAGGGAGGGTGAACATGGCAAAATTGAGCAAATCAAGCATCGGGGTAGGGGTTGCCGGCACCGGTTTCATCGGCCCTGCCCATGTTGAAGCCTTGCGCCGAAACGGTATAACCGTCTTGGGGTTAGCCGAAAACACCCGCGAGAAGGCCGAACAAAAGGCTGCCGAAATGGGCATCCCGCGCATTTATGGGTCGCTGGACGAAATGCTGAAAGATGATGACATTCAAGTTGTCCATCTGGCAACCCCCAACTACCTCCATTATCCCCACGCTAAAGCGGCGCTGCTGGCTGGCAAGCATGTGATCTGCGAAAAACCCCTGGCAATGAACACCCGCGAATCGGCAGAACTGGTGGCGCTGGCGAAAGAAACCGGCAAGGTCAACGCGGTCAATTTCAATATCCGTATGTACCCGCTGGTTCAACAGGCGCGCAGTATGGTGCAAAGCGGCGAGTTGGGTGATTTGTTCATCCTGCAGGGTTCTTACTTGCAGGACTGGCTGTTATTCCCAACCGATTGGAACTGGCGGTTAGAACCGGAACTGGGCGGTACTTTGCGGGCTGTAGGGGATATTGGCTCGCACTGGTTGGATTTGATCACATTCATCACCGGATTGCGTGTAGTCGAGGTATTCGCCGATTTCAAAACAATCCACCCGATTCGCAAAAAACCAGCCAAACCGGTGGAAACCTACACGGGCAAGATATTGCAGCCCGAGGACTATGTGGATCAGCCTATCTTCACCGAGGATTATGCCACCATCCTGCTCCATTTTGAGAACGATGTGCGCGGTGTGTTGACGGTTGGGCAGGTCTGTTCCGGGCGTAAGAACCGTCTCTATTTCGAGATTAATGCCTCTAAATCCTCGCTGGCATGGGATTCGGAACGCCCGAATGAATTGTGGGTAGGTCACCGCACGCAGCCGAATCAGATCATTATGAAAGATCCCGCCCTGTTATCACCGGAAGCAAGAGCGGTTACTTCGTACCCGGGTGGACACAACGAGGGCTTTCCGGATACCTTCAAACAGCTTTACAACAAGGTATATAACTACATTCTGGCTGGTGATTACACAAAGGCACCTGATTTTCCAACCTTTGCCGATGGTCATTATGAGATGCAATTGTGCGAAGCCATCGAACGCAGTGCAAAGGAAAAAGTTTGGACTAAAGTCTAAAAATAAAAAGTGGAGGGAACAATGAAACTTGGATTTTTTACCGCTGCCTTACGGGGCAGTACCCTTGAAGAAGTAGCCCGCTGGGGAGCCGAAAGCGGTTTTCAGGCGATTGAAATTGCCTGCTGGCCGCACGAAAAAGCCACCCGGCGTTATGCAGGTGTGACTCATATTGACGTAACTCAACTGGATCAAGCCAAAGCCCGTGAGATCCGCAAAATGCTGGATAGTTACGGCTTGATGATTTCCTCGCTGGGATATTATCCCAATCCCCTGCATCCAGACCCGGAACATCGCGAAACGGTCATTGCCCATTTGAAGAAAGTGATTGACGCTGCGGCGCTGCTGGAAGTGGGTGTGGTGGGCACCTTTATTGGGAAAGACAAGAACAAGACCGTACCGCAAAACCTTGAGGATTATGCCCGCATCTGGCCGCCGATTGTGCAGTATGCCAAAGAACGCGGTGTAAAAATTGCCATCGAAAACTGCCCGATGATTTTCTCTTACGATGAGTGGCCGGGCGGAAATAATCTGGCCAGCACGCCCGCCATCTGGCGCAAGATGTGGGAAATCATCCCGGAGGACAATTTTGGTCTAAACCTTGATCCATCTCATCTGGTTTTGCAGATGATTGACTACGAAAGGGTGATACGGGAGTTTGCCAGTAAAATCTTCCATGTCCACGCCAAAGACCTGCACATTGACCGTGAAGGCCTGTACAATCACGGGGTGCTCTCGCAGGGTATGGGCTGGCAGGTGCCGCGTTTACCCGGTTTGGGCGATATGGATTGGGGCAAGTTCTTCGCTGCGCTGACGGCGGCTCGCTATGATTATGTGGTCAGCATTGAGCATGAGGACCGCGCCTTTGAAGGTACAGAAGAACTGGTCAAGCGCGGCTTTTACCTTGCACGCGATGTGTTGAAACCCTACATTCACTAAAACCTGAAATACAGCCCTGTGCCTGATTTCTAAGTCGGGCACAGGGCAATTTGGATGATAAAGACCTATGAAGCGATACATTGGCTGTGATTTAGGCGGTACCAATTTGCGGGCTGCGCTGGTAAATGTCGAAACAGGCGAAGTTCTCTTTCAACAAAGCGTGCCGACCCTGGCACGTGAAGGTCACGATGCGGTCATGGGCCGTATGGCGGATTTATTCCTCAACATGATCGAGGCAGCCGGTCTGAAAAGAGAGGATGTCGGCGGGATTGGAATTGGCGTGCCGGGCGTGCTTGATCTCGAAAAGGGAGAAACGCTGTTCCTGCCCAATCTGCCCGGTACGTGGCCGCATGTTCCGCTGCGGGATGTATTGCAACAACGAACGGGGCTGCCGGTTGCGCTTTTGAACGATGTGCGCTCGATCACCTTTGGAGAATGGCGCTTTGGGGCCGGGCAGGGGGTAGATACCGTGGCGGTACTGGCAATTGGCACGGGAATTGGAGGCGGACTGGTAATCAACGGTCAATTGCATCTGGGAATCGGCGGCACTGCTGGTGAATTGGGCCACATGGTGATTGATTTCAACGGGCCGCGCTGCGGATGCGGCAATTACGGCTGTCTGGAAGCGTTTGCCTCCGGCCCGGCGATTGCGGCCATGGGCATGAAGGCAGTGGCACAGGGATTGACGACCAGAATCGGCGAACTGTGCAACTATGACCTGAACGCCATCACGCCGGCGCTGATTGCAGAAGCCGCTCGACAGGGCGATGAAATCGCCTGCGAGATTTACCAGCAGGCCGGTTTTTACCTTGGGGTGGCGGCTTCCAGTTTGTGCGCTTCGGTCAGCCCGCGCCGGATTATTGTTACCGGCGGGGTTGCCAATGCCGGGCGGCTGTTGCTCGAGCCAATGGAAAAAACGATGCGCGAACGCGTGCACATCATGCCGGTGGAGCAGGTGGAAATTGTGACGGGCTTGCTGGGTGATCATGCCGGTGTGATTGGGGCGGCGTGCTGGGCAGCCAACCGGCTGGGGTAGACAAGTTTTTTATTTCTTGAAATATTCGCGGCTCAACTTCGTTGTGATATAATTTTGCTGCAAGGCAGTTCAATTGCCGCCGGGGCCCGTAGCTCAGCGGCAGAGCGCGCGGCTCATAACCGCTTGGTCGAAGGTTCGAATCCTTCCGGGCCCACAAGTAAAGTATTTGGTCGCTGGCCCCATCGAGGGGTGGTATTCGCATCCTTGCGAGCCCACAAGTCAAGTATTTGGTCGCTGGCCCCATCGAGGGGTGGTATTCGCATCCTTGCGGGCCCACAAGTAAAGTATTTGGTCGCTGGCCCCATCGAGGGGTGGTATTCGCATCCTTGCGGGCCCACAAGTCAAGCATTTGGTCGCTGGCCCCATCGAGGGGTAGTATTCGAATCCTCGTGGCCGCTCAAGTCAAGAAATTAATCGCTGGGCCCATCGAGGGGTGGTATTCGCATCCTCGCGGGCCCACAAGTCAAGAAATTAATCGCCGATCCCATCGAGGGGTGGTATTCGAATTCTTGCGAGCCTACAAGTCAAGCATTTGATCGTCGGCCTCATCAAAAAAGGATCCTTAAGGTTTCGAAATCATCGGCGAACCAGAGGAAGATAAATCATTTTTGGAAGATTAAAAATTGTTCCATCTCCTTCAATCACTCGGAGGGGCGACTGCTGTCGAGAACAAAATTGATGACGGCAGTCGGATTAACGCTTACATTCACTTCATAATTACCAGTTGCTGTACCAGTTGTATCCAAAAAGATTATGAAGTCACCGGTCTGGCTGATTGACAGGTTGTCGCTCAGGACATGGTTGTTAACACGAACCACAGCCTGACTATCGGGTGGGAAGTCCGAACCGGTCAGAGTGAACACACTACCCGGTTGACCATCGGTATAATTCATTGAAAGATGGGGGGATCGAAGTTCCACTACTTGAACGGGTTGAGAGGCTATTAAAGGTCGCCCCCACCCAAGTTGACCATATTGATCATTCCCCATACACTTAATTTTGCCAATGTTCAACAATACACAGGTATGCTGTCCTCCACCTGCAACCGCGGATACACCTCCGCTTAATCCAATCACTTCAACCGGAGTGTTGTGGTTGGTGAAAGTTCCGTCTCCTAATTGAGCATTGGAATTATCCCCCCAACATTTGAGAGAACCCTCATTACTCACTGCGCAGGTGTGATTTGCTCCGGCTGTTAGTGAGACAATACCATTCAAACCGTTAACCAAAACCGGGATGTTACTTGAAGTATTTGAACCCTCACCTAATTGGCCTCGCTGGTTGGCTCCCCAACACTTGATTGTGCCATCTTGAAGCAAGGCACAAGTATGAGAGCTACCTGCTGCAACTGCAATCGCATTACTTAACCCACTTACTGCCATCGGCAAAAATCTGTCTGTTGTTGTCCCGTCACCCAGTTGACCCTGGTTGTTTCTTCCCCAACATTTGACAGAACCATCATTCAATACTGCACAATTGTGATTATCTCCGGCAGTTATTCCAGTAACGTTGCTCAAATCACGCACTTTTATGGGTGTGTTTCTAGTGAATGTTTCTTCTCCCAATTGTCCATACGCATTACTCCCCCAACACCAGACCGTGCCATCACCCAACAATGCGCAGGTGTGATTAAAGCCCCCCGCCAGGTCTGTAGGAACACCACTCCCCAAATTTACTCTTGCTGAGGCGAAGTTGCTATGATTATATGTACCATCACCCAACTGACCGGAACCATTCGACCCCCAACACCTGACCCAGCCGTTGTTCATTAATGCGCATGTGTGATTTTGTCCAGCAGATAAAGTGATTACACCTTCGAGAGAAATTTGCGGAGATGCCAGTGAGAGTACCTCTACTGGGCTGCTGCTGTTGTAATTGGTTGCATCACCTAGTTGACCATACAGGTTTCTTCCCCAGCATTTAACCTTACCAACGCTTGTCACTCCGCAGGTGTGAGACCCACCGCCTGTCAGCCCAATCATGTTTTCAGTCAAACCACTCACTTCTCCCGCTGTACTGCGGAAAATATTTGATCCTTCAGCCAGCTGAGTGGATTGGTTATTTCCCCAACACATTACCGAGGTATCCGACATCAAAGCGCAGTTGTGAAATTGCCCGCTAACAAGGGCAGTCACATTACTTAAGCCCACTACAGGAACTGGAAGGAGGCTATGCGTTCTTGTCCCCGTACCCAATTGACCATAATAATTTTGCCCCCAGCACTTGACCGTTCCATTGTCCAACAAGGCACAGGTGTGGCTATCACCAGCGGATAATGCAACTACATTCGTCAATTCACTTACTTCTATCGGGGTATTACTGCTGGAATATGTTCCATTACCTAATTGACCGCCCCCGTTGTTCCCCCAACACTTAACCGTTCCGTCAATTAATGCAGCGCATGTATGAGAACTACCTGCAGCCAGGGTGGTCACGTCCTCCAAATTACTCACGTCTACCGGAATATTGCTGTTGGAATTCGTTCCATTGCCCAATTGACCATCACCGTTATATCCCCAGCAACGGACGTTCCCATTGTTCAACACAGCACAAGTGTGCAAGGAACCGGCAGCCAGCAGAGCGACATCACTCAAATCTGTTACTTCTACCGGGATGTTGCTGTAATTGCTGCTGCTGCCATTGCCCAATTGACCATAACCGTTATATCCCCAGCAGCGAACTGTATCATTGCTCAATAAAGCACAGGTATGGGAACCACCAGCAATTACTGCAATACCGTTGTTCAAGTTGCTTACCGGAACAGGGATATGGCTGTCGTCATAACTCCCATTGCCGAGTTGACCCCACCAGTTATACCCCCAGCAATGAATCGTCCCATCGTTCGATACAGCACAGCTATGAGAAGCACTGGCAGCCACTCCAACTCCATTGCTCAATCCGCTTACCACAACGGGAAGGCTGCTGTCTTTTGTCGTATTGTTACCCAATTGACCATACTCGTTTTCTCCCCAGCACCTGATCGTCCCATCATTCAACAAACTACAGGTGTGCCCACCGCCTGCTGACAGTGCCACAACATTCAACAGAGGTGTGCCAGTTTGAATGAACGCTTGAGGTTGGGTTTCAGGCAAGCCATCGTTTGACGCAGATACCGCCGGTTCAAAACCGGCGGTTATACTTATGGCGCATACTAAAATAATCATCATACTATTTATCCATTTGTACATCGCAGTCACCTCGCGGGGTAAAAGAAAGAGGAACAAAGAGGCGGTAAGCTCTTAAAACGATAACTTGCTACGAAACTTGTAAAAAATTTACATGGATTATTGGGTCAAATTGGTTAAGTCGCGGTAAAAGAAAAAAAGATTATCATTTTTTTTTGATGATATCAAAAAGCAATCGTTGATTCAATATATCTAAAAAATATTTTTACAAAAACAGGTTAAGATTACATCAAGAAATGTACATAGACCTGATTGCCTTTCTTACCACACTTGTCGGCGCAAGCCCACCCACTTCTTTCACCTGCCATGAAGGGAAGGCCGTTCTGCTCAACACTTTCAATAAACGGCTTTACTCGTCATCTTTGACCAAAGGTCTGGCATAAATCCCGGATTAACCCCAAAATCCCCGCTTTTTTCACCCGCTGGGGGATGGAATTGGGCCTGAGCCTGACGTACGATCAGGCTGATGATGCTTTTACCTTCCGTTTCTGGCGGTCTGTGTGTGGTGGTGGGTGAGCGCCCAAGCATGGGCGATACGGCCACCCGTCTGCTGGTTGAACTGGCACTGCGCGGCACGGTTTTGGTGATGGATGGCGGCAACCGCTTGCAGGCCTATCCGCTGGCGCGAGCACTGCGCCAACGCACCACCCGCATTCACTTGCTCAGTCAACGCGTTCTTGTCCGGCGGGCGTTTACCGCCTATCAGATGCTGGCATTGCTGGAAAGCGCCCCTGGCGCTGCTTCGCCGCTGGTCATTGTAGACCCGCTGGCCACCTTTTATGACGAAACGCTTGCCCCAGCCCCGGCGCGCTGGCTGGCGCAGCGTTGCCTGCAAGAAGTGGAACGCTTGAAGCAGGCCGCACCGGTGTTCATCCTGCTCGGCCGCTGTCCTTCGCCTGAGCGTCGTTTTTTGCACGACATGGTCTGCCAGAAAGCCGATACGCTCTTCTTTGAGGCGGAGGAATCATCAGGCGCGGTGCAACCGCCCCTGTTTTGAGAGGTGCCAGCATGGGACGCACGGTGCCAACCATCACTTCTCAATTGAATGAAACCGAAGCCATGCTGCAAGGCTTCCGGCGGGCGCTCCGGCGGGGCGATCAGGCCCTGCTGGATGGTCTGCTGGCCTCTGCCCGCCGTCATCTGGCGGCTATCTCGGCCAGCGGAGCGTTGCTGCCTTTTGAAGCGGCCTTACTGGCCATGCTGATGGAACAGGCGCGCCAGATCACCGCGTTGGAGGAAGAAGTGCACATTTTACGGGAGGAACTGATCCGGCTGCGCGATGGTCAAGATTGAGAGAACCGGCTGGCTGATGGATGTTTACACCCGCCCGCAGGGGGAACTGGTCTGCTGGCTGCTGAGCGAGGACGGCCAGCGCTGGCTGCTGCCGTTTGACTTTCCGGCTACTTTTTATGCGGCTGGCAATCCGGGTGTGCTGCGGCAGGCCTGGCGTTTTTTGCAAGGGCGCGGGGTACGCTGTTCGCGGCAGGTGCGCCATGACCTCTTTCAGGGAGAGCGGGTTGTGCTGGCCGTGACGGTGGATTTGCCCGGCCGGCTGCCTGAGACCTGCCGCCGTCTGGCACAGGCTTTTCCGGCGCTGGATTACTATGATGCCGACCTGCCGCTTTCGGTGCGTTTTGTAAGCCGCACACAGCTGCCGCTGCTGGGTCGCTGCCGCTTTGAAACCGACGGGCAGCGTTTGCTGGATGTGCAGCCGCTCGAATCCGCCTGGGAGATGCAGCCCTCCCTGCCGCCCCTGCGCGTGATGGAAATCGAGTGCGATGCCGACCCGGCTCTGCACCCGCCGCAGGCCGTCACGGTTCGCTGCGGGAAACGCTGCTATCGCTTCACCCTGCAGCCGCTGCGCGCCCTTCTGGTCAACTTGCAGGCATTGCTCTCCATGTATGATCCGGATGTGATTCTGACCCGCTATGGCGATACGTGGTTGTTTCCCTTCTTAAGCGAACAGGCTGCCTCGTTGAATCCCAATCGTGACGAGCGGATGCAGGTCGAATTTCGCCGCGAACGCAGTTTGTTTGCCTACGGGCAGGTGCTTTACCGTGGGGCGCAGGCATTGCTCTTTGGACGCTGGCACATTGACCGCTGCAACGCGGCTCTGTTTGCGGAAATTGGGCTGAGCGGCGCGCTGGAGATGGCGCGGGTTACCGGTCTGGGGGTGCAAGAGGTAGTACGAAAGTCACCCGGGGCGGGAATCACAGCCATGCAGATGCAGACTGCCCTGCGTGACGGCGTACTGGTGCCGGCCGTCAAGCAGCAAGCCGAAGCCTCCCGCACGCTTGACAGTCTGATTCGGTATGACCGCGGGGGAATGGTCTATCAGCCGCTGGTGGGGGTGCACCGCCATGTGGCCGAACTGGATTTTGCTTCCATGTACCCGGCCATCATGGTGCGTTACAACATCTCGCCCGAAACGCTGAACAGGAACGATGCCCCTGCCGGCCTGATTCCGCGCACCTTACAGCCTCTGCTGGTCAAGCGTCTGGCGCTCAAGCACTGTCTGCACACACTTGACCGGCGCGACAGCCGCGTCAACGACTTGAAAGCCCGCCAGACCGCGCTCAAATGGCTGCTGGTGGTGTGTTTTGGGTATCTGGGCTACAAAAATGCCCGCTTTGGACGGGTGGAATCCCATGAGGCCGTTACAGCGATCAGCCGTGAACTGCTGCTGCAAGCCAAGGAAAGCGCCGAGGAAATGGGGTTCAGTGTGCTGCACATGTATGTGGACAGTCTGTTCGTCAAACGCGAGGGGGCAGAGGGAGAAGCGGATTTTCTGCCGCTGGTGGAACAGATTCAGCAGCAAACCGGCATCGGTGTCAGCCTGGAAGGGGTGTACCGCTGGGTGGTGTTTTTACCGGCACGCCGTGACCGGCGCATTCCGGTGGCCAACCGCTATTTTGGCGTTTTTGAGGATGGAACGTTGAAGTATCGCGGGATTGCTTTGCGCCGGCATGATACCTGTCCGTATGTGGCTCACACTCAACTGGAAATTTTGGGTTGCCTGGCGCAGGCAGACGACCCGCGCGAACGATGGGGGGAAGCCTGGGCGCTGGTTCAGCAGCGGGTGAGGTCGTTACAGCGCCGGCAGGCAGCGGTGGAGTCGCTGCAAATGGCAGTCAAGCTCAGCCGTGATCCGCAGGCTTTCCGCCGTCCCTCGGCGGCGGCACAGGCTGCCCGCCAGTTGCAGGCACAGGGGCTGGCCGTGCGTGCCGGAATGCGGCTTTTCTTCTGGTTTACCCGGCGGGGGGTAAGCGTTACGCCGCCCAGCGCCGCTGAGGTAGACTGGGATCGGTATGCCCGGCTGGTTTTGCAGGCTGCCGCCGAAATTCTGGATCTGTTACAACCGGCGTATGAAGTTCGTCAGTTACACCTGCCGGTATGCAGGTGAAGTAGGGATAGCCTATGTCCTCAAAATGACGCGTGCGTCAACGATCTGTAAGCCATGCTCAAACACCAGCGCCGGGTTGAGGTCAATTTCCATGATTTCCTCGTTGTCCATCATCAGGTGAGAGAGTCGGAGCATGGCATCAATGATGGCTGAACGGTCGGCAGGGGGCTGGCCGCGAAGTCCGCGCAGCAGGCGGGCGGCGCGCAGTTCGTCCAGCATTTCTTCAACGTCCGAGCGGGTCAGCGGTGCAAGGCGGATGGAAATATCCTGCAAGGCCTCAGCGTAGATGCCGCCCAGCCCCAACAGCAAGACCGGCCCAAAGGAAGGATCACGTTTACCGCCGAGAATCACCTCTCTGCCACCGCTCAGCATTTTTTGAATCAGGAACTGGTCGGGCGGCTCCAGTCCTTGCTGCTCGAAACGTTCTTCCATTTCAATGATGGCGGCTGCCAGTAAAACCTGATCGGCGATATT
>DLXG01000270.1 GCA_003448875.1 Anaerolineaceae bacterium | reverse complement strand
CACCACTTTCAGGGTTTCGGGGTCGTACGTGATTCCCTGCCCGGCGCCGTAGGTGTTGGGGCGGTAAATGGCGGCTTTGCGTTTGAGCAGTCCATCAATGACCAGATCGGGAATACCTCCCACCACCTTGCGTGGTGCGGAACCGGGGGTGTAAAAGCCATAAAAGGTATCCAGAACCTGGGTGCTGATTCCGCCCATAAACCCATAGCGCTCCACCAGTGTGACGGAAGCCCCAAGGCGGGCGGCGGTAATGGCGGCCGTTGCGCCTGCCGAACCCGAGCCGACCACCAGCACTTCGGTGGAGGGCAAATCTTGAAGGGTAGTGGAATAAACGATCATGATAACTTCCTCCGGCGGATTTATCGAACAGTCCAGCCGCCGTCTACTGTCAAAACTGCGCCGGTTACAAACCGCGCCGCATCCGAAGCCAGATAAACAGCTGCTCCAGCCACATCTTCCGGCTGACCGAAATCAGCGGTTAGGGGTTGTAATTCGGCCAGCCGTGAGCGGATGGCCGGGCTTTGCTGGGCGCGTTGACTCATCGGTGTGGCAATCAAACCGGGGCAGATCACATTGGCGCGAATACCGTGCGGGGCGTAAAAGGCAGCAATCGAACGGGTCAGGCTGATGGCTGCGCCTTTGCTGGCAGCGTAGGCGTGGGTGGCAAAATCTTCATCACCCCCGACCAGACCCAATACCGACGAGATGACCACAATGGCGCCTTTGCGCTGAGGGAGCATGGCCTGAATGGCGAATTTGCAGCAATAAAACAGGCTGTTCAAGTTCAGGTCAAGCGTCTTTTGCCAGCCTTCCAGCGTACAGGCATCTACCGGCCCATCACCCCAACGGCGGCCCGAACCACCGGCCACGTTGACCAGCGCATCCAGATGGTGATAATGGTCAATTACCTGTCGGAATGCTTCTTCAACCTGACCGGGATCGGTGACATCCACCGGCATACAAGCGGCCAAAGATGGAGAAGCACAGGTCTGGCGGATCTCTTCGGCGGCTTTCAGGTCAATATCCCACAGGATGACTCGGGCGCCCTCTTTTGAAAATGCCCGTGCGATAGCCGCGCCAATCCCGCTGCCTGCGCCGGTGATCACTGCAACTTTACCATTCAATTGCATGATCAACACCCGTAAACCCTGCGCACGCGGGCGCGGTAATCATCATAACAGGCATCAAACCGCTTTTTGGATTCTTCCTGACCGAGGAAATAACTGCTGGTCAAAACGATGGGCGGTTTACCCAAGGCGGTTAATTTCTCGGCAATGCGGCACTTGAGGGCGTTGGTAATTGCCGCAGCCCCAATGGTTGAACCGGGCCCGACCGGGTCTTCCAGCCCTTCTACCCGCACCATGGCATCGCCGGCGGGGGTGCAATTATCAATCACGATATCGGCAATATCCACCAGTTTTTTGCCGCTGGAATGGAGCGCCGGGCTGGCCTGACAATGATCCACCGATACCACTGCAATCACCGGCATATTCAGGCGTTTGGCTTCCAGAGCCACGTCAATAATGACCTCATTGACGCCGCTATTGGAGAAGATGAGGAAACTATCGGGTGGTGAAAAGACAAAATTCCGTAAAATAATCTGCCCAAGCCCTTCGACATGTTCTAAAAACATGGCCTGGCGCTGGCCGTTTGAGCCAACCACCAAGTTGTGAAAGGTCAGAGATAATTCAACAATTGGATGAAATCCGGGAAAACTACCGTGGCGGGGGAACATTTCTTCGACGAAAATGCGTGAATGACCACTGCCGAACATATGCACCAACCCATCACCGGCAATGGTCTGGGCGCACACTTCGGCTGCCCGTTCAATATTGTCTAACTGGGTTTCTTGAATGCGGGTCAAAATGGCCTGCGCCTGTTTCAGGTATTCAATTGAAGCGTTATTGTGCATAGACCCTCTGCTGCTAAATTAGCGAATTTGAGTAATACTGTATTCGTAACGGTCGGCCCGGTAATAACTGGTAGAGTATTCGATCAGGTCACCTTCTTCTACGTAGGTGGCGGTACCTACGTATAACAAGGGGGCGCATTCCTCCACTTCCAATAAGTCGGCGCGGTATCCATCGGCTGCTACAGCGCGTACCACAATGTCCATGCGTTTGATCATCAAAGCGTAGCGGTTGGTGAGCACCTCAAAGAGAGATTGGTTGGCAAAATCTACGTGTTCAAGGCCGGGGCAGCGTTCGGTCAGGACAATAGATATTTGATGACAGATCAGTTCATTATCCCCGTAGCGCAGGCGTTCCAGAATCACGCAGGGCGCTCCCTGTACCTTCTCCAATACCGGGACATTTTCGACATTGACAGTGGATGGCTCACAGCGTAACACTTTCGATGAGGGTACCCGCCCCATTTCACGCATTTGCTGGCTGAAACTGCGGTCAAGAAAGAATTGAATGCTGGGAATATCGCGGACAAAGGTGCCTTTACCGGGATAGCGTTCAACCAGATTTTCGTCCACCAACCGGCCAATGGCCTGACGGACGGTTTGCCGCCCGACGTTATAAGCCTGACAGATTTCCAGTTCCGGCGGCAACATGCTGCCGGGCTTGAGTACCCCGCGTTGAATCATGCGGCGCAAATCTAAATAAATCTGGTAGTACAGCGGGATTGGATTATGCGGATCAACAGTTGAGTAGGGGAGGCTCATAACTTCTCCGGTTTTGGGTGGATTTGAAGGTGCTAATGATTATAAAAGATGGATGGGATACTTTCCCAATTCATGGGCTGCCTGAAACAAGGTGACCACGTTTTCAGCGGGCACATCTGCTTGCAGATGATTGGAAGGGGCCAGAATATAACCGCCCCCTTCCGCAAGTTGAACAAGGCGAGTTCTGACTTCTTCAACAACCTGCTCGCGAGATCCAAGCATGGCATGGCTGATATCAATGCTGCCTAAAAAACTGATCTGATTACCGAATTGGCGTTTGATCTCGGGGATATTGGTGGCGGGTAATGGCTCCAAGGGGTGAAGGACATCCACACCCAATTCGATGAAATCCGGAATCAAACGGCTGATGGCGCCATCGCTATGCAGCATGATTTTGATTTCCGGTTTGTGGCGACGGATGGTATCAATCATTCGCCGGAGGCAGGGTTTGATAAAACGGCGGAACATAGCCGGAGAGAGAATCAAACCGGTGTTGCCGGCATAGTCATCACCGGGCAATTCGATCATGTCGAACCACGGGCCGCCTGCCCGCATGGCAGCATCCAACAGCCCTTCCAGCAGGGTGGTAATGCGCTCTAGCAAGGCTTGGGCAAATTCCGGTTTTTCAATCAAGTCGGTGAGAAAATTCTCCGTGCCGCGCAGGTCGCAGGCGGTTTGAAAGGGGCCATGCGAAGCCACCATGCGCATCACTACAAAATACGGGGTGTTTGTCTGCAACTCTTCGGCTCGCTGGGCAACTCCCTCCATCCACGAGGGGTCATGCGGATCGGGCCAGCGCACCAGCCGTTCTATGTCTGCAATTTCGGCAGAATCTTGCAGGAGGCCGCGGCCGGCGTAGTAATAGGGTAGAGCCCGTTTCCAGACCTGGCCGAAGGAATCGTAAAAGGTGTTTTCGTCCTGGCCGGGAATGACCGGGCTGTTGGGCAGGCGAGCGGGCCAGCAATAACGGAAATCCGTACCCAGCCGGCTCAACAACCGGTCATCCATGTAGGAAATGTTGTGACCCTTACGGAAGGGCGGTACGGGCTCACCCAGTTGAAAATAATCCAGCAGGCGGAAGTAGAGGTCATCCACCAGACCGTAGGGACCGCCTCCCAAAGCAGTTGGGACGCGGTCAGGAGTTTCGTGCCGCAAGGCGGTGTAGACACGTTGGCGGGGGGTTAGGGGAATCATCATTTTTAAGAACGATTATTCAAATGTGCGTACATTAATTCAATTTTAGCCGAAGTCGGGCAGAAAAGCAAGTTGACACGCATAATAGAATCATCTATAATTAGAATGTTCGTACATTTGGATATTTAAAATTCCCCCCTTGGAGAAAAGTAAAATGAGTCACAAAATTGCCATGCTGGGTACCGGCTTAATCGGGCGTTTTTATACCATGAGCCTGATGAAGTACCGCGGTAAGGAGCAGGTCGTGGTGGCCTATTCTCGGCGAGCGGAGCAGGCTCAAAAGTTCGCGGCTGAATTTGGAATTCCCCGCTGGACGACTGACATGGCCGAGGCAATTCGTGATCCGGAGGTGGATACGGTTGTGATTGGGTTGCCGAATTACCTGCATAAGCAGGCGGCATTGCTGGCAGCTGAAGCGGGCAAGGCGGTTTTGTGTACCAAGCCATTGGCGACCAACGCCGATGAAGCACTGGAAATGCTGGAAGCAGTTGAGAAAGCCGGCGTCTTCCACGGCTATCTTGAAGATCTGGTTTATACCCCCAAAACACTCAAAGCGCTGGAATCAGCCCGTAAAGGTGCGTTAGGCAAGGTGTTGTGGGCTCGTTCCCGTGAAACACACGGCGGGCCGCACAGTGACTGGTTCTGGACGAAAGAACAATCTGGCGGCGGCGCGATTGTGGACATGGGCTGTCACTGTATTGAAATTGCCCGTAACTTCATTGGAAAAGAAAACCGCCCGATTGAAGTGTCGTGCTGGGCGGATACGCAGGTACATCCCATTGATGCCGAAGATCATGCGGTGGGTCTGGTGCGCTACGATAATGGCGCAATCGGTCAGTTTGAAGTTTCGTGGACCTTCCGTGGCGGCATGGACTTGCGGGACGAGATCGCCGGCACAGAGGGAACGGTTTGGTTGAATCACTGGCTGCGGACCGGCTTTGAAATGTTTACGGCGGTTGGACAGGGCGGTTATGTGGCCGAAAAAGCCGAAGGGGATACCGGCTGGCTGTTCCCGGTCGGTGATGAAATCGGCTCGTTAGGCTATGTGGAAATGTTTTTGGATATGTTCAACGCCATGGATGAAGGCCGACAACCAATGGAAACCTTTTATGACGGCTATGTAGTCAATGCGATCATTGATGCTTGCTACAAATCGGCTCAGACCAAAAAATGGGAGCCGGTCGAATTGAAGGTGTGGCGCGGCGGCGAGGGGAAAGGCCAGGAATCTGCCTTGAAGGATTATGACGAAGAACATTTCCTCATCAAGGAAGAACGCATGCCCAACGGTAACCTCAAGGTCATTCTTAAAAACAAGAAGACCGGCGCGATTACGCAGGTTATTCGCGAGTGAGCAATTTGTCTATCAAATAGACAAAGTTCTTAATAAAATATACGAAACCGTCTATTGAATTTACGAAAGATTTTTGTGATAATAAAGGCAGTTGTTTTTACTGCAAGGACTGATTGTAAAAACATCCCTGTTCCTGTGGTGACATTCCGGCTTTGCCATTTCCCTGCTCATGAACAATACCCTTCGGCCTCGAATCAAAGCCCCGATTTTGTTAAACAGCGCAGAAGCGGAAATTATCCGTGCGTTGCGGCGGCAGGGTTGTGTTACCAGCACCGACATTACGCGGATGACCGGCTGGTCAAAGGCCAAGACGGCCCAGGATATCCGCGATCTGGTTGAAAAGGGATTTCTAATGGAAGCAGGCGAGGGAGTTTCCCAGGGTGGAAGAAAACCCCGCCTGCTTTGCATTAACCGCAATCTCGGCTTTGTAGTTGGTGTGGATATTGGCGCAACCAGTGTGGATGTTGCGCTGGCGGATATTTCGGGGAGTATCCTGCAGCGTTACAGCGAAGCGGCTGATGTGCGTCAACGCCCGGAGCCTTTTTTGCGCCGCTGCG
>DLXG01000239.1 GCA_003448875.1 Anaerolineaceae bacterium | reverse complement strand
GCATTGTAGCCGCTTTCATTGTGGGAGTTTCCCGCGCCGTCGGTGAAACCATGATCGTTGCTATCGCGGCTGGCGCCGGTCCGAATTTTACCTTTAACCCCTTTGAAGCAGCCGAAACCATGACCGGCTACATCGCCCGCATCAGCGGCGGTGACCTTGCTTATGATACACCCGACTACAACAGCATCTTTGCCATCGGCTTATTACTCTTTGCCATTACCCTGACCCTTAACCTTATCAGCCGGCAAATCAGCCGCCGATTCCGCGAGGTGTATGAATGAAAGACAATCCCTTCCTCTCTAACAACGCTGATACATCTTCAGAACAATATCTGCGCCGCCGCCACCGAATTGCAAAAGTCTGGCAGACAGTTTTTTACGCCTCCACGCTCATCGCAATTGTCTTCCTGACCACTCTTTTGATCACCATCTCGAATCGGGCATTCGGTTATGTGGCGGTAGAAAACAGGGTTGACCCGGATACACTGGCGGTAGCCCCGCTTGAAGACCTTGATAATGAGGAATTAGCGGCGATTATTCGTGAACGCCTGCGGCCGAACCGAGTCCGCACCATTGAACGGGATAATGGCGCGCTGGAAGAACAAAGTTGGGATCAATTGTACGCCATCGTGATCGAGGAAATCGTGCAACCAAAGGTGGTCAAAAGTTACCCCCTGCTGGAATCCATCTTCTTTCCTGAACGCGTTAGGCTGGATGCTGCCCAGAACTTTCCCAAAGCGGAACTGGAATTCCGCTCATGGTTGAACAGCCGCTTCCTGCGCGTGCCCATGTCAAGCCGTCCGGAACTGGCCGGTGTACGCACAGCGGTGCTTGGCTCAATTTACCTCATTCTGATCACAATTACAATCGCATTTCCTCTGGGTGTCGGCGCTGCAATCTACCTTGAAGAGTACGCAATTGGCGAAAACCGTATCAATCGCATCATTCAGACGAACATTGATAATCTGGCTGGCGTGCCCTCGATTATTTACGGTATTCTTGGTTTGGCCTTGTTTGTTCGAACCCTCGGTCACCTTACTTCTGGGGCAGCCTTTGGCGTTGAAGGGGCCTCAACCGGTAGAACTCTTCTTTCCGCCGGTTTAACCATGGCATTGTTAATCTTGCCGATTTTGATTATCAACGCCCAGGAAGCCATCCGCGCCGTGCCCAACTCAATCCGGCAGGCAGCCTACGGTTTGGGTGCTACCAAATGGCAAACGGTCTGGTACCATGTGCTTCCCTATGCCATGCCGGGTATCCTGACCGGTACTATTCTGGCGGTATCCCGTGCGATTGGAGAAACTGCACCTCTGATTGTAGTCGGCGCTTCTACCTTTATAGTAAGCGACCCAACTGGTCTATTTTCCAACTTCACTGCTCTACCGATCCAGATTTATAACTGGACAACTCGCCCACAAGACGCATTCAGGAATATTGCCGCTGCAGCCATCCTGGTATTGCTGATCTCGCTGCTTTCCCTGAATGCGGTTGCAATTTTGCTCCGCAATCGTTTCTCAAAACGGATATAATACCTCTATGGATGTGCAACCGATGAACGAAAACAACCACTATGCTATCGAAGCCCGAAATCTGAATATTTACTATGGAAATTTTCAGGCTGTGAGAGATGTCAACCTGACTATTCAGCGGAACAAAATCACAGCCATTATCGGTCCATCTGGCTGCGGTAAAAGCACCGTTTTACGCGCATTTAACCGAATGAATGATTTTATCCTCAACTCACGGGTTGAAGGTGAAATTCTCTACCACAACAAAAACATATATGACCCCGATGTGGATGCCGTTCAGATCCGGCGCATGATTGGAATGGTCTTCCAAAAACCAAACCCCTTCCCTAAATCCATCTACGAGAATGTAGCCTGGGGAGCGAGAATCAACGGTTTTCGCGGCAACATGGACGACCTGGTTGAAGAAACCCTGCGCGCAGCCGCGCTGTGGGATGAAGTCAAGGATAACTTGAAGAAAAGCGCACTGGCACTTTCTGGTGGTCAGCAACAGCGCTTGTGTATTGCCCGGGCACTGGCCGTCAAACCAGAAATCATCCTGATGGATGAACCCTGCTCCGCCCTTGACCCGATTGCTACCCTGAAGATTGAAGACCTGATGCGGGAACTTTCCCAGAATTACACCATCATCATCGTAACTCACAACATGCAGCAGGCAGCCCGCGCCTCGGATTTCACCGCGTTTTTCACAATGGCAGAAGACCGGGCGGGTGTGATGGTGGAATACGGAACAACCAATCAAATCTTTACCCGTCCGCGTGATCAGCGTACCGAAGATTACATTACCGGCCGATTCGGCTAAATCTCTCACAGAAAGGCTTTCCAATGCCACGCGATACCTTAATCCGACAAATCAATCAGATACGGGATGAGATTCTCATTCTCGGCAGCATGGTGGAACAGGCTACCCTGTCTGCAATTCAGGCATTGAAGAACCGCGATATTAATCTGGCCCGCGAAATTTTCGAAGCCGATCAAACCATCAACGAAAAACGCTTTGCCATCGAAAATGCCATCATCATCTTGATGGCTACTCAACAGCCCATGGCACGCGACTTGCGCGAGATGACTGCCATGCTGGAAGTCAACACCGAATTGGAACGTATGGGAGATTATGCCAAAGGCATCGCCAAAGTGGTTACCCGCCTTGGCGAAGGGGAAGTCATTATACCGCTTCAGGAAATCGAAAAGATGGCTGAAATTGCCGTTAGCATGTTACACCGTGCACTTGGAGCCTTCGTTTCGGAAAATCACATCCAGGCCCTTGCCATTCCAAAAGAAGATGACCAGGTGGATGAACTGTTCAATCAGGCTTATCGTAAAATTGTCGAAGCGATGATTGCCAACCCCGGCCTGATTGACCATACCAATCTCATGTTGTGGGTCATTCACAATCTGGAACGCATGGCAGACCGTGTCACCAATATTTGTGAACGCACTGTGTTCAGTGCCACCGGGGAACTGTTCGAAATTGACAGCATGGACGAAGACGACGCCAACGTCTGACATATTCATATTCTTTTATACTACAACCTTACCCCCGTCAAAAATCAGGCGGGGCTTTTTTTTACACTGCTTAAAAGCCGCTTGGACAATGCTATAATGAAATACAGTCAGTGCGTGGAGGTGCCCTCATGCCAAAGTCTCAGGTCAACCAGAATATCCAGATTTTTGGAGCGACCATCATCCTGCGGCAGCTAAGTGCTATGGTGGATGAAATCGAGGGCGTAAAGAAAGCCGAAGATATTGAAGCCGTCCATCGGATGCGGGTGGCCACCCGCCGTCTGCGGAGTGCCTTACCCATCTTTGGGCCATTCCTCGCCCCGCGCCGCTACGAAAACTGGCGTAAGCGCATCCGCGCCGTAACCCGTGCGCTGGGAGCAGCCCGCGATGCAGACGTGCAGATTGAGCACCTGAGCGAACTGGTCAGCCGGTTAAACCCCCCTGAACGGGCTGGCGTGCTACGTCTCTTGTTACGCCTGCGTCAGCGGCGGCGTGAGATGCAAAAAGACGTACTCAAAGCTCTGCGCAGGCTGGAAAAAGACGATCTGGTAGCCGAGATCACCCAGAAACTCGCCCCTTTCGAAATCTACAAAAATCAACTGAACCTGAGCGATACTGCATTAAGAAAATTGGCCGATGAGCACATTGAGGCACACCTGGATGAGTTTCTTGCCTTTGAACCGTATGTTACCCAACCGGAATGTGTGGCAGAATTGCACGCCATGCGGATTGCGGGGAAACATTTGCGTTATACCTTAGAGTTTTTTGCGCCGTTATACGAGGATGAATTGAAATATTTCATCAAGTCCTTGCGGCAGTGCCAGGATCTGCTGGGAGCAATTCACGATGCGGATGTCTGGATTGCGTACTTACCACAATTCATTGAAGAGGAACGCCAACGTACTATTGAATATTTTGGTCACCCGCGTCCTTTCAAACGATTACTGCCCGGATTGTTGTACTACCGGGAACTGCGGGAGCAGGAACGCCAAAATCTCTACCAGCAATTTGTCCGTTCGTGGCAGGAATGGCAGACAGAAAACTTATGGGAAAATCTACGCAATACCGTAGCAGTCCAGTTACCGTCTGCGGAGCCTGACGCCCAACTTACTCAGCCGGAGGAGATGAACGATGGAGAATTCTGAAATCCCTTCCAAAAGCCGGGTGGTCGCTTTCATTGACATTGGCACAAACTCCATCCGTCTTTTATTGGTACGGATCAACCCCAACAAAACCTATCAGGTGCTTACGGCTCAAAAAGAAGTCGTCCGTCTCGGTGAAGGCGAGTTTATTGAGCAAATCCTTCAGCCTGAAGCGATGGATCGTGCCATAATCGTTTGCCGCAAATTTGCCGAACTTGCCCGCCAGCGGCACGCTGAAGAAATCATCGCGGTTGCCACATCGGCCACCCGCGAAGCCAGCAACCGAAGCGAATTCATCCAGCGACTGAAAGATGAAGCCGGTTTGGATGTCCGCGCCATTTCCGGTCTTGAAGAAGCCCGTCTGATTTATCTAGGCGTTGCTTCGGGTGTCCATCTGGCAGATAAGCAGGCTCTCTTTATTGATATTGGCGGCGGTAGTACGGAAATCATTGTCGGCGATCAGCAGCAGTATCACCTGTTGGATTCGCTTAAGTTAGGTGCAATCCGCCTGACGACCATGTTCTTCCTGCCCAACGAACAGGAACCCATTTCCCCCATTCGCTACGCCTTGATTCAAAACTACGTCCGCAATATTATCGTGCGCACCATTCAACGAGTCCAGCCCTACAAAATTGATGTGGTTTACGGATCTTCCGGCACGATTCTAAATCTGGCAGACATTGCAGCCCATCGCTTTTTCAGACGTAAATTGGAGCGCGAGGATGAAATCACCCACGCGCAACTCAAAGAGGTGATTCAGATTCTCTGTCAGGCCAATCTGGAAGAGCGCCGGCAGATTCCCGGCATCAACCCGGAACGGGCCGATATTATCATCGCCGGGGCGGCTATCATTGATACCATCATGGAAGAACTTAAACTGCCCTCATTCCGTCCCAGTGAACGCGGCTTGCGGGACGGATTGCTGATTGATTATCTCTCGCGCACCGACCAGTCTCTGATGCTCGGTCAGATGACAGTGCGGGAGCGGTCTGTTCTGCATCTGGCGCGTACCGTCAACTTCGATGAACCGCATGCCCGCCATGTTGCCAGACTGGCCTTACAGCTGTACGATTCGGGCTACCAGATCGGCCTGCACCAGCTTGGCCGCTGGGAGCGTGAACTGCTGGAATATGCCGCCTTGCTGCATGATATTGGCGCATTCCTTTCCTATCAAAATCATCAAATGCACACCTACTATCTGATTCGCAACGCCGACCTGCTGGGCTTCGACCAGAAAGAGATCGCCATCATGGCCCTGTCAAGCCTGCATCACCGCAAAGCCCTGCCCAGCAAAAAAGAACCGGAATTTGCCGCATTGGATAAAGACTCCCAAACAGCGGTTAAGGTATTGGGTATGATATTGCGCCTGTCCGAAAGTCTGGATCGCAGCCATACTGGAGCAGTCCACCGTGCCCGTTTTGTGGCTGGCGATAAAAAAGAAGTCATCCTTGAGATGTTTTCCGATCAAGACTGTCAGTTAGAGCAATGGGGCGTGGAAAATCATCTCGAAGCCTTCGAGAAAACATTCAACCGCCCGCTGGTGGTGCGAGTAATTGCCAAATCATCCGTATAAACCAGAAGGCAGAGAAGCCTGCCACTGGATCAAGGTATCAAACACCGTTGTGAACTCGCGGCTAACCTGTTCGGCCACCTCCCGCACCGACGGGCAGGGTGAAAGCCAGTCCGCCATGGCCGCCATTTGTACGCCGTCCAGACCGCAAGGAACAATCCCCTGCCAGTAGAGCATGTCCGGTTGAACATTCAGGGCAAAGCCGTGCCGCGATACGCCGCGCGCATCCACCTTGACGCCAATCGAGGCAATTTTGACCGGCAGATTAAATTCACCGCTGGCATGATTCACCCAGACACCGGTCAATCCTTCCCGCCGGAAGGCCTGAATCCCATAATACGCCAGCGTCCGAATCAAAAGTTCTTCAAGTTTACGCACGTATCCGACAAAATCAGCCTGCGGCAGCCGCTCACCCTGCCAGCCGGGCGCGGCCAGGGGCAAGAGCGGGTAACCCACCAGTTGGCCCGGGCCGTGGTAGGTGATATCACCGCCGCGGTCAACCTCAAAAATGGCAATGCCCCGTTTTTGAATTTCCTCCGGCGGCCAGAGGATATGCTCACGTCCGCCGCGCCGACCGATGGTGTAAGTGTGAGGGTGTTCCAGTAACAACAATGCTGGTGGCTGCTCACCGCCCGCAATCCGCTCTGCCAGTCGGTTCTGCAGATCCCACGCCTGCTGATACTCAATCTCTCCCAGCCAGTAAACCTGACAAACCTTTACATTTTCCATATGAGGAATATGCTCTCTGTTTTGTTTGCTTAACTAAATCAAGTATACCCTTAATTGTTTAGCCTACGTTTTGTTTTCTTAACATTCTCTAATATTTTACCGACACAAATCTTATATTTTCAGCCTAGCATGAATACAGCCATGATAGACCCGTCATGGATTTATTGGTAAATCAGCAATTATAAGGAGGATCATATGAACTTAGATAAATACACCCAAAAAGCCCAGGAAGCCATTTTTCAGGCGCAAAGACTGGCACAGGACTTGAACCATCAAGCCATTGAACCAGCCCATTTGCTGCTTGCATTAATTCAACAGGAAGATGGCGTTGTCCCTGCTGTGATTACGCGCATCGCCGGGAGTGTGCTGGCCATCCGGCAGGAGTTAACTCAGGATCTGGAAAAACGCCCCAAAGTCTACGGCGCGGCGGGGGAAGTCGGCCTATCCCGTCCGGCGGCGGATGTGCTCAGCAGCGCCGAACGCTACGCCAAAGGCATGCAGGATGATTATGTTTCAACAGAACACATCCTGCTGGGCTTGACCGAAAGCATCGAAGGCCGCCGGTTAAGCCAGTATGGCGTAACCAAGGAATCCATTCTCAAAGCCCTTGCTTCGGTGCGGGGTACGCAGCGGGTTACTTCACAAAACCCGGAAGCCACCTATCAGGCATTGGAAAAGTACGGGCGCGACCTGACCGCCATGGCGCGCCAGGGCAAACTTGACCCGGTTATCGGGCGTGATGAAGAAATCCGCCGTGTGATTCAAATTCTTTCGCGCCGCACCAAAAACAACCCCGCCTTAATTGGCGACCCCGGCGTGGGGAAAACCGCCATCGTGGAAGGCTTGGCTCAGCGCATCGTCAACGGTGATGTACCGGAAGGCTTGAAGCACAAACGCATCGTGCAGCTCGATATGGGCGCACTGGTTGCCGGGGCGAAATACCGCGGTGAATTTGAAGAACGTCTCAAGGCTGTGCTGCACGAAATTACCAGCGCAGCCGGGGAAATTATTCTGTTCGTGGACGAGATGCATACCGTTGTCGGAGCCGGTGCAGCCGAAGGCGCCATGGACGCCGGTAACATGCTCAAGCCCATGCTGGCGCGCGGTGAACTGCACATGATTGGCGCCACCACGATTGACGAATACCGCAAGCACATTGAAAAAGACCCGGCGCTGGAACGCCGCTTCCAGCCTGTGCTGGTGGAAGAACCCTCGGTTGAAGATACCATCAGCATCTTGCGCGGGTTAAAACAACGCTATGAAGTGCATCACGGTGTTCGCATTACCGATGCCGCTGTCATTGCTGCGGCTACGCTTTCACACCGCTACATCACTGACCGGCATTTGCCCGACAAAGCCATTGACCTGATTGACGAAGCCGCTGCCCGCCTGCGCACCGAAATTGACTCCAAACCGCAGGCGCTGGATGAAGTGGATCGTCAGATCATGCAATTGGAAATTGAACGGCAGGCGCTTCAAAAGGAAAAGGACAAGGCCTCCAAAGAACGGCTGGAAAAACTGGAGCAGGAACTGGCCGATCTGCGCGAGCATGCCGCCGAATTGCACACCCGCTGGGAGACCGAAAAGCAGGCGATTGCGGCTCTGCGGGAAGTCAAGGAAAAGATTGAGCAGGCCCGCATCGAAATGGAAGACGCCGAACGGCGTAATGACCTTGAAAAAGCCGCCCGTTTGCGCTACGGTTTGCTGCGCGAACTTGAACAGCAACTGCGTGAGGCTGAAAACCGCCTGAAAGAAATTCAGGCTGAGGGCGCTCTGCTCAAAGAAGAAGTGGACGCCGAAGAAATCGCCGAAATCGTCTCACGCTGGACGGGTATTCCCGTTTCGCGACTGATGGAAGGCGAAATGCAGAAACTGCTGCACATGGAAGAACGCCTGCACCAGCGTGTGGTTGGGCAGGATGAAGCCATCCGGGTGGTCTCCAATGCGGTGCGCCGCGCCAGAGCGGGTCTGCAAGACCCCAACCGCCCCATCGGTTCGTTCATCTTCCTTGGGCCAACCGGTGTGGGTAAAACGGAACTGGCACGCGCTCTGGCGGAGTTCCTCTTTGACGATGAGAAAGCCATGATCCGCATTGACATGAGCGAGTATCAGGAAAAGCACACCGTTTCGCGGTTGGTCGGTGCTCCGCCGGGATATGTCGGCTACGAAGAAGGCGGCCAGCTAACCGAAGCCGTGCGGCGCAAGCCGTACAGTGTGGTGCTGTTCGATGAGATCGAAAAGGCCCATCCAGAGGTCTTTAACGTCCTGCTGCAACTGCTGGACGACGGCCGTCTGACCGATGGTCAGGGACGTACGGTAGACTTCCGTAATACGGTGGTCATTATGACCTCCAATCTGGGCAGCGAACTGTGGCTGAACCACGCCGGCGGAAAGCCCGGACGGGAGACCCTCAATCGCATCTTGCAGGCTCACTTCCGCCCGGAGTTCTTGAACCGCATTGATGAAATCGTGGTGTTCGATCCGCTCACCCGCGAGGATCTGGTCAAGATCGTGGATATCCAGCTGGCGCGGCTGGCCAACTTGCTGGCACAACGCCACTTGAAACTGGAAGTTACCCCGGCCGCTAAGGAATATCTGGCTCAGGCCGGTTATGACCCTGACTTTGGGGCCCGCCCGCTCAAACGCACCATCCAGCGCGAGGTGCAGGACGTGCTGGCGCTCAAAGTTCTGGCAGGTGAATTCAAGGAAGGCGACACCGTTTTGATTGATGCTTCACCCGAAGGACTGGTGTTCCAGTCTGTTGTAGAAGGCGAACCCGTTGAAGCCTGATTGAGTCATCAGGACTCACGTTTGAAGGGCGGCAGTTGAACGATACCATCAAAGAGGTCTCGTTCAACCCGCCCATTTTTTGGCTCAGGATAGTATTGCATGTACAGCTCTTTTGAGGCGAAAATCCGCCTTAATGGAGCAAACAAACCGCCGGTCAGTGAGCCGCCGCCCTGGCTGGCATGGCAGCGTGAGGCCTCGTCGCGAATATCCGCTACCGGGCGGTAATCAATCACGGCATGTGTGGGAAAATCCACCTCGCTGATCGCCACCAGATCAATATCGCCGTTGCGCCCGTACTTACGGGGGTCTCTGCCAAACAGCCGCAACAAACGGACGATGAAACGCAAGAAACCGCGCGGAATGGTTTGAAAATAGAACTTAGCCGGACGGTGGGGGGGCAAATTTTCGGCATCCTGCCAGTTTTCATCACTGGCCAGCCGGAACGCCTCAACTGTGGCGCGATGGATGAAAATATGATCGGGGTGGCGATAACCGCCAATGGGGTCAAAGGTAATCAGTACGTCCGGTCTGAGTTTACGGATGTAACCGGCAATTTGGGCAGCCACCTGCGCCAGCGGCTGCTGAATGAGGGCCTGCGGATGCTGATTATCGGGCGAGCCGGGCATGCCCGAATCGCGCCAGCCAAGAAAGTAAACCCCCGCCAGCCCCAATTTTCCGGCCGCACAGCGCAGCTCGGCCTCTCTTCTTTCGGCAATCGAGCGGTAGCCTTTCAGGTATTCTTCATCC
>DLXG01000234.1 GCA_003448875.1 Anaerolineaceae bacterium | reverse complement strand
CCAGAGTGGGAATCATCAAGGCCGGGGGCAGGTCGAGGTAAAGCCCGCCGACTGTGGCGAACAAGGCTCCCATGACCAGCTGGCCGGGCTGTCCTAAATTGACCACACCGGAGGCAAAGGCGATCGCTGCTGAAAGGCCGGGCAGTACCAGCGGGACAGCGTTGCGGAGGGTGGTGGCAAAGGGGTAATAGCCGAATAAGGAATACCGGAATAAAGCCTCATAGGTGGCCAGTGGATCGTAGCCCTGCAAAAGCAGCAGAATAGCACCTAAAAACAGGGCCACCACAATCCCAATCACAGCGTTGAGGATTTTCTGTCTCATTTGCTTTGCGGCTGACCCTCCAACATCAAAGATCCGATTTCCTGCGGCGTGGTCTGCTCTACCGGCAGGTTGCCGACCAGTTTACCGCGATACATCACCAGAATACGGTCAGAAAGCAGAAAGATTTCCTCTAAATCCGCCGAAATCATTAAGATAGCGCGTCCTTCGGAGCGGATGCGCAAAATCTGATCATGGATGTACTCGATCGAGCCGACATCCAGACCGCGGGTGGGCTGGTCGAGCAGGACAAAGTCGCTTTGCAGCAGCAATTCGCGCCCGACGATGACCTTTTGCTGGTTGCCCCCCGAAAGGGTGCGGAATGGTGCGCGCGGTGAAGGCAGTACCACCGAAAAGGAATCAATCAATTGGCGGGTGAATTGCTGGGCGTAGCGGGTGTTGAGCAGTAATCCCTTCCAGCCGGAAAGACGCGGGTTGAGGCGGTGGTGAGTCATAATGGCGTCTTCCCACACTGCCGCTGTTAGACTGGCGCCCATCTTGCCGCGATCCTGCGGGACAAAGGAAATCAATTTGCGCCTTTCCAGAATGGGGGCGTGGGTAATCTCGTGGTCGCGGATCAGAATACGTCCGCTGGTCGGTTTCTGGATTCCCATCAGCGTGTTGACCAGCTCGAACTGGCCATTTCCCTCCACACCGGCCACCCCCACAATTTCACCGGCGCGGACTTCAAAATTCAAGTTATCGAGGCGCACCCGCCCGTGATCTTCGCGCAGGGAGAGATTTTCCACCCGCAGGATAACCTCACCGGGAGGCTGGGGAGTGCGGCGGCTGGTAAAGATGACATCCCGTCCAACCATCATGCGCGCCAGTTCCTGTCGAGTTGTGGCAGAGGCTTCTACCGTATCCACTTTTTTGCCTTTGCGCATTACCGTGATGCGGTCGCTCAATTCCAGCACTTCTTCCAGACGGTGGGAGATGAATAAGATGGTGTGACCGCCGTCCCGCAGCCGGTTCAACTCGGCAAATAATTGCGGGATTTCCTGCGGGGTCAGCACGGCGGTCGGCTCATCCAGAATCAACACTTCCACATTGCGGTAAAGCAGGGTGAGGATTTCTACCTTCTGGCGGGCAGCCACCGAGATATTTTCAATTCTGGCATCCGGGTCGAGGTTAAACTGGAATTCGTCAATTTTTTGTTGAACCATACGGCGGGCGCGCTGACGATCAATTTTACCCAGCCAGTTGACCGGCTCAACCCCCAGCACAATATTTTCCCAAACCGTGTATTCCGGGATGAGGACGATTTCCTGATGCACCATGCCGATCCCGGCAGCAATTGCTTCGCCGGGTTCGCGGAAGTGAACGGGTTTACCTTTGTAAATGATTTCGCCGGAGTTGGCATGAGTCAGACCATACAGTACCTTCATCAGGGTGCTTTTTCCGGCGCCGTTTTCGCCGACAATCGAGTGAATTTCACCGCGCCGAAAGTCAACCGTCACATCATCCAGTGCCAGCACACTGGGCGGATAGACTTTCACAATGCGGCGCATTTCGATCAGGGTCGAGTGGTTGGTCATTCCGTAGAATTATGGTTTTTAGGAGGATGGGTGAAGCCTTGCTTCACCCATCCTGACGAATTTCACGCGAGAGTCTGTATCGGTCTACTGCCAGACGTTCTGGTTATTATACAGTTCAATTTTCAGGTTGCCGTCAATGATCTGCTGGCGGAGTGCCATGACCTGATCAATGATTGATTGCGGCAGTACCTGAATCTGAGCCTCTAGGGCAATATCCACACCGCCCTGGGCGATGCCGTACTTCAACACCTGACCGGCCTGGTAGGTGCCATCGTTGATGGTCTTGTAGACATCCTCAATGGCTTTACCAACGTTTTTAATGTCGCTGGCGATGACATAACCGGGTTCAAGGTCGTTCTGGTTGGTATCCACGCCGATGGCATACAGCTGGCGTTCACGGGCAGCCTGTAAAACGCCAATTCCGGCTGCGGCTGCAACCTGAAAGACGACATCGGCCTTCTGGTCATACAATTGCAGGGCAGCCTGCTTGCCGCGCGCCGAGTCGTCCCACGCGCCGCCGAGCGATTTCTTCAGCACCTGAATTTCGGGGTCAACCGATTTTGCGCCGTTTTCATAGGCAAAGACGAACGCGCTGACCACCGGATCCACATCACCGCCGACCACGCCGATGATTTTTTCGGGGTTAATGTTCGGGATAGACGTATCGAGGGTCGCCAGTCCGGCTACCACGCCGGCAAGATAGGCACTCTCTTCTTCGATGAAGTCCACCGAGGTGATGGTTTTCTTGCTGTTTTCGACCACCGTATCAATGTTGACGAAGATTTTATCGGGGTATTGATCGGCAAACTCTTTCAGTTGATCCTCAAAGCCGTAGGAAATCACGAAGATGACATCGGCAAAATCCACCGCCGCCCGCAGAGAAGGTTCGTATTTACCGGCGTCAAAGTTGCATTCAATTGTGCGGGTTTCCACGCCGTACTGTTTGGCGATGTTGTCAATACCGGCTTTGCCGGAATCGTAGAAGGCGTTATCACCCAACGCGCCGTTGATCAGATAAACCACGCGTTTGGGTTGCTGCTGAGTGCTGGCTGCCGGTGCGCAGGCTGCCAGGCTGAAAATTAATGTCACAATTAAAAGAATAAACAGCGACTTTTTCATCTTTCAATTCTCCTCGGATGTTGTTGGGGAAGTTTGGTCTGATTTCTCAATCCAAACGATTAAGATAAGAAAATTATACTCCCGTTGATCCTTCGTGGAAAAAGGATGTGACAAATTTGAGGAAGATAGGGTCAAAAAACACCCGCCGGGAGAAATTTTCCGGCGGGTGTTTTGAATTTATTGTAGGTATTTGGATTGGTCGAGCAGTTCTTTAAGTTTTTCTTCTTCGCTCTTTGCTGAAGCAGGTAAATTTGCCTGTTCGGACTGCCGCTCGGCGGCTTCGGCGGCGCGCAACACTTCCAGCGGTTGACGGCGCATCAGGCTGAATTTGCCACAATTTTCGCAGCGATCCCATTTACCAACTACCAGATTGATACCCCAGATGTG
>DLXG01000102.1 GCA_003448875.1 Anaerolineaceae bacterium | reverse complement strand
GGTTGTTTGCTTTAGATATTCCTCCGGGCTTATTTCGCCGCGATAGACCGAGATTGGAGGAAATTCTCTCGTAAATTCCAGTAATAACTCATCTACTTTCTGTTTGCCAAGGGACTTTTCCAAATCGGCCAAAGCCTGCTGCATTACCTGTGGGTTTTTCTGCTGCCGGAAGAGAAAGACGACCAGATGCAAAATTTCATCAATTAAACCAAGCGCGTTCACCTGGCCGGCCTTCACAGCCCTTTCAGGGTAGTTGATCAGATCTCGAAAAGAGTTCATCTTTTGAGCAAACTGACGGGCAGCATGAAAATTGGCAAAGATCACATTGCCGTTATAAGAAAATAGACTCTGATCGAACTGGTAACGATCACGGGCCTGTCTGGAGATATGGAATTCCATGTAGAGCTCCTTGGAAATGAAAGAGATACTTGTATTATACCCTTGTGAACAAGCAGACGAATTAAAACCGGAAGGGCAATCAAAACGCTTCCTTTTCGCGAGTTTCAAGTAACTTGTTTAGCGCGTATACTGGTTCTTTCTGGTTTTGTAATTCGACCTCTGGAAGCAAATGATTGTCACGGACTAACTGCTGAAGAGCCCCCTGGAGTTCGCTTTTTCCCCATCTGAATATCCGCTGAATTTCACTAAACGACGCTGCTCCAATCGATTCAAAATAATTTACTAAAATCTCGTAGCGTGCTTGATTTTCCGATATTGGGCGGGATTGCTCGATCAGTTCTGGAAAATGACGGTGAACCAAATCGTAAATGAAGGCGTACCGCCATGCGCCGGCCTGTGCAACACCAACCGGTAATATTTTAAGTTCCATTTGGAGTGTATCTAAGGCGCGGTTAAAACGGGAAGTGCTTTCTGGACTGGAAAGACGGGCTGCTTTGCGAAGTGAAATGGTATCTAATGGGCCTTCTCGTAGCAATGCTTCGTAGACCAATTTTGATTCAAGGGTGAGAGTCCCGTTCTGGTACTGATCCAGATAATCCTGTTCCGGGTCGCCGTAGTTTGGAGAAAGAGCATAAAAACACGGCAATAGACGTAAGGAGATGATGGTGTTCCTGCGGCACAAAATTCTGGCATAATACCAGACTTTCTTTCCGAGCAACTGGTCTTTCCACCCCCAGGTAATATGGCCTGGATCGTCGTGCTGGTCGGCAACCGGCCGGTCACCGGCAACCGCCGTCCAAAGGCTGGGCAGGATCACCCCTTGAATGGGCCAGAAAAAGATAAAACCGCGCTGATTGACAAATTAACTGCTTCTTCAAGGGTGCGGATCCGGTTGGCTGGAAGGGTGTGGAAGGTCTCTTGACGGTAAGCATTGAGTGTGGCGGAGGAAAGAAAACGCATTTTACCAACCTCAATTTTTATTGGGCTGGTTCTATTGTATTCGGTTATTGAAAAAAGAATGAAATGCGGAGGGCTTTTTTTACCCTCCGCTCAATTTCCTTAATTTACACGTCCCAAGATGTGGGTAATAATGTTTGACCCGCTTCCGCCGATATTCTGGGCCATTCCGATCCGTGCATCTGCTACCTGAGTTTGTCCGGCTTCTCCGCGCAGCTGCTGGACCACTTCGACAATTTGATACATTCCGGTTGCGCCAACCGGGTGACCGCGAGCTTTCAGGCCGCCGCGGGTTGCGATGGGTATCCGCCCATCCGGACGGATTTGCCCCTCCAGCGCCAGTTGAGGCCCCTTGCCTTTTTCGGCAAAGCCGCAGGCTTCCAGCGATAGGGCTGCCATAATAGTAAAGGCGTCGTGAAGTTCAAATACATCTATTTGTTCGGGACCTATACCGGCCTGGCTGTAGGCTTGCTTGGCAGATTTTTCGGCAGCACTTAGCCATAACGGAATTTTGCGGGAATGAACCGCCATCGTGTCGGTGGCCGCGCCGGCCCCCAGGATTTTGATGATTGGGCGAGGTGGAAAGCGGTTGAGAAGTTCTACCGGCACCAAAATAGCTGCGGCTGCGCCGTCACCCACGGGTGAGGCGTCCATTAAATTGATGGGCGGTGTGATCATGGCTGCTTTCAGGTAGTCTTTTTCGGTCAAGGGTGAGCGCAGGCGGGCGTTTGGATTGCTGACCGCATTGTTGTGGGCATTAATCGAAAAAGGTGCAAAATGATGATGTTCCCAGCCGTATTCGTACATATACCGGCGCATGATGAGGGCGTTGATAGCGACAAAGGAAAGACCCTGCCCGGCCTCCCAATCAGCATCGGCAGCAGTTGCCAGTTCGGCGGTAATTTCGGCTCCGGGAGAGTCGGTCATTTTTTCCACACCCACTGCCAGAGCAATGTCCATAAAGCCAGAAGCCACAGCCATCAAGGCGGAACGAAAAGCAGCCGCACCTGAACTACAGGCCGATTCAACGTGCATGGCATTGGCATAACGAACGCCGATCCAATCCGCTACGAATGCGCCTAATTGTTGCTGGCGGTTGGCTGAACCGGACATCATGTTGCCGACAAAGACACCGTCCACGCTGTTGATGCCAGCGTCCTGCAGGGCAGCCAGAGCAGCTTCTCCGGCAAGTTCTCTTAATGATTTGTCCCAATGTTCATCTATTGAGGTTTGACCAATTCCCAGTATGGCTACTTCACGCATGGTTTATTCCTTTTTCGAGTTGATTCAATGCTATTATAGCGAGGTTAACTGTCAATCTCTATCAAATCCAGTGAATATAGAACCTTTTGAGGTAGTATAATTTTCGCCGTGTTACCGCGCAAAGCCCTTATTTATCTCCTTCTGCTTGGTTCGCTTATTTTTATCGCGATTTTGGGAGTCAGCGGATGCAATTCATATTTGCCGGGTACTGTTTCAACGGCAACTTCCTTGCCGGAAGATGAGCCCCTCATTTTGAATACAGACTCGCCTTTGAAGGAGAAATTACCTTCACTTACTCCCCCGGTGATCCTTCCCACCAATTTCCCCGTTTATTTGAGCAGTGATCCGCTACCTGAGGCGGCTCTATCCCACCTGAGCGTTAGAGATAACGTTGAGTGGGTGGCGAATGAAGAAGCAGCAGATTATTCCCTAAAAATTATCCAAGAAACAAATGACCATGACCAACAAACTGTGATTCAATGGGTCTATGCGATTGCTGCTGCTTTTCCAACCATTCAGGATGAAATCAGCCTCAGGCAGGTGATTGATTGCTGGCGAGGAATGGAGTGTGACGGCTTTCGTTTGCTCGTCAGTGAAGAAACACAGTCTATCTTCACGGTGTTGTGGGGGATTGCCGATCCAAAAAGTGTGGTAATCGTGCCAGCGGAGCAACTGCTTGAAAAAGCCTGGCAGGAAAGAGATCTGCGCGCGATACTTCCATTTGAACAGTTAGAACCGCGCTGGAAGGTATTGCGTGTAGATAATAATTCGCCGCTGGATCAAAACTTTTCGATTAATGATTATGCTCTAACCATACAATGGGGATGGCAGGCAAACAGCAACGAGCCCTTTGATGGGTTTAGCGATCTACAAGAAGTGGTCACGAATCGTCTGGCGGAAAAATTTACCAGCCTTATTCTCACCGGAACAACTGCTCTGGTTCGACAAACTGCTGAAAGGATGGAAGTGAACGGACTGGATTACCCCCTAAAGGATATTGGTGACTGGCTGCGTGGAGCGGATATTACCCATGTCAGCAATGAGGTCTCTTTTTACGAAAACTGTCCACCGGCCGTGCCGGTACGCGGCGGTCAGCGATTTTGTGCCAGTCCACAATACCTTGAACTGTTCAAACTGGCAGGGGTGGATGTGGTGGAATTAACCGGCAACCATTTGCTGGATTGGGGGAGCGAGCCATTTTTATTTACTTTGGATTTGTATGACCAAAACGGTTTCCTTTACTACGGTGGTGGTAGAAATTTGGAGGAAGCCCGCCGTCCTTTATTGATCCATCACAATGGCAATCGTCTGGCAATCATCGGATGCAACCGGGCAGGGCCGGAGAATATCTGGGCGACCGATGATCAACCCGGCCCGGCTCCCTGCGATATGAAGGTGTTGGAGGAAGAGATCAACAAGGCGGTTAACGATGGCTATCTGCCGATCGTTACTTTTCAGCATTATGAGGTGGAGGACTTTATGCCCATGAACCTGACCTTGCAGGAATTTGAACAGACTGCTCAAATGGGAGCGGTCATTGTCAGCGGAAGCCAGGCGCATTTTGCCCATGGATTTGGTTTCTATAAAAATCATTTTTTACATTACGGGCTGGGTAATTTATTTTTTGATCAGATGTTTCCCTTGCATCGCCGTCAGTTTATTGACCGGCACATTTTTTACGATGGAAAATACATTGGAGTAGAATTGCTGACAGCGATGCTGGAGGATTACGCCAGACCGCGCCCGATGACTCAAGAAGAACGCGCCGGGATGCTGGAGGACTATTTTCGGGTGAGCGGCTGGCTGGAAATGGAGAAACCATGAGAAAAAAATGGGTTATTTATTTGTGGTTATTGATATGGATAAGCGGTTGTAATGGGAACGGGACAAATCCAACGGCTATTTCCACTTCTACACCGACATCATTGACCGGGCCGGAAGTCTCGTCTAATTCTCCGTCCCCAATCCCTACTGTCCTGCCTTCTCCCTCGGCTGTTCCTGAAGTGGTTCTCTGGCTGGATGAGGCGTTGCCAGTTGGGCTGATTGATCAGCTTAGCCGGAATACCATGCTGAGAGGTGAATATGAAAAAGACCAAGCCAATGTATGGCTGGAACTGACTACCCCCGAACAAAGCCGAGTCACCTGGGTTTACGCACTCGTAACTCCATTTTCATCGCTTCTAGAACAGGTGGATTATGCTCAACTGATGAAATGGTGGCAGGGTCAGGCAGATGCAGAGGCCGTGAACATCCTGGTTACTGAAGATACGGCCAATGCACTTGAGCCGCTTCTGGGTAAATTCTCTCCACTTTATGTAACCTTAGAAGAGGAAACAGGCCTCTTGGAAGCAGCCTGGAAACAGCGAGATGTGCTCGCAATCGTTCCTTTTGACCAGTTAGAACCACGCTGGAAAGTAATCCCGTTAAACAATCAATCTCCGATCAGCAATCAATTTAAAGTCGAAGATTATCCGCTGGCTTTAAATTACCGGTGGAATACCTCTTTACCTGCGGTTGAATCTTTGCATTTGCCGGAGCTGGTTTCCAACCGCGACGAAAATAAATTAACTGAGATCGGAAGAGCACACG
>DLXG01000099.1 GCA_003448875.1 Anaerolineaceae bacterium | reverse complement strand
TGATGAAGGCCGCAATCGGGACGTATAACACGCCCAGGGAAATGGGTTCGTCAAAGCCCGGCCAGAACAATTCCGGCACTTCCAGCACATACTTCAAGCCAAAAGCGATGCCCACTGCCAGTATCAGTTGGAAAATAAACTTCGTACGTGCGCGCATTCCCAAACCCCGCCGCGGGCCGCGAATTCCCTCCCAGTCATCCAATGCGCCCAAAACTGCATAGCATAACAACACCAGCAGCGGTAACAAAACCGACCTGCCCAAAACGGTCACTCCGATTAACGAGGCCGCATTCAGTAGAATGGTCAGTAACATCACCGGCACCAAGATCATCACACCGCCCATTGTTGGGGTACCCATTTTGGTGAAATGACGATCCGGTTCTTCCACGCGGATAATCTTACCGATCCGAAAGTGACGCAGCACCCGCAGCAAGGGCGAACCCCAGATGATGGCCAGCATAAAACTCAAACCACTCAAGGCAAGCGCCAGAGATGTCTCTCTCATGATTCGACCTCCAGCGCAGCCGCGATGCGGTCCATCCGCAAACCATGCGAGCCTTTAACTAACGCCACATCTCCCTCGCGCAGCATCCCGCGCAGCAAATCGGTTGCCTGCTCGACCCCATCGGTCACAAGGATTTTTTCAGCAGGCAGGCCGGCTTTTCGAGCCGCTTCAGCGATCATCCGCGCCCTTTCTCCAACCGTAATCAGCGTATCAGCCACTTCCGCTGCACGCACCCCTACTTTTTCATGTCCTTGCCGTTCGTAAATTCCCAATTCCAGCATATCTCCCAACACAGCAATCTTTCTGCCATTAATTTCAGATAACAAATTCAAGGCAGCCAGGGTTGATTCTGGGGCAGCATTGTAAGAATCATCCAAAATCATCGCTCCATTGCTCAAATTGACTGTAACCATCCTTAATTGAGACTGGCTGTGCTGCAAGGCATAAATCATTTCCTGCCAGCTGACCCCTGTAACCAGCCCAACTGCCACCGCCCTCAGAATCGTATGAACCGAGTGACGTCCAATAATGGGGACACGCAAATGAATCGTTTCGTTGCGGAAATGCAGGCGAAAGCGAATTCCCTTCAAGCCCAGTCCTTCTATCTGATCGGCCCACAAATCGGTATTCGGATCCAGACCGTAAGTAAAAATCTGAGCGCGGGTCTTATCGGCCATCCAGCGCACCCAGGGGTCATCCCAGTTCAAAACGGCTACCCCGGCCGGCGCGGGCGGTAAAGCCTGTACCAGCTCAGACTTCCCTCTGGCAATCGCTTCCTGAGAGCCGGATCTTTCAGCATGGACGGTACCGATACTGGTGATCACCCCGATTTGGGGTTGGGCAATTTCGCACAAAAAGGCAATTTCACCGGGTACATAAAAGCCCATTTCCAGAACCGCCGCCTGATGAGCAGGCGTTAATCGCAAGAGAGTAAGCGGCAGTCCAATTTCGTTGTTTAAATTTCCCTGAGTTTTCAAAACGCGATAACGCTGGGCCAGCACTTCGGCGATCAGCTCTTTGGTGGTGGTTTTGCCAACCGAGCCGGTAATCCCAATTACCCGTAAATCGTGTTTACGCCGCCAGTAGGCCGCCAGTTTTTGCAGGCTTTGCAGGGTGTTTTCAACCCGAATGCAGAATGGAGGCGCAGGCACTTCCCAATCACTCGGGCGATCTATTCTGCGTAAATCCACGACCGGATGATCAACCTCGACCTCCCGCTCAATCAAAGCCACATGCGCTCCGCCCTCGAAAGCCGCCCGGACATAATCATGGCCGTCACTGCGTTCGCCTTTCAAAGCGACAAACAACGAACCCGGAATTAACTGGCGTGAATCGATTGCAGCCTCACTGATGACCAGCGAGGCAGCTTGGGGTCTTACGCCACTCAGGGCTTCGAATACATCCGCCAGTGTCAACATGAACTCGTTACCTCATGGACTTGCCATTTGCTGCCTGATTTCGTCGGGTGGTATTTTCATCAAGACCACCAGTTCTTCCACCGCCTGACTGAACACCGGGGCTGCTACCACCGAGCCCCACGGTGAACTGGTCGGTTTTTCGAGCCAGACATACACAATAAAGCGCGGATCGTCAACCGGTCCCCAACCCACAAAAGAAGCATTGGTCATGTTGGTGTATCCACCGGGACCCGGTATTTCCGCTGTACCGGTTTTCCCGGCAATACGGTACCCCTCTACCAAAGCGTTCGAAGCCTCATTTTCAAGCGAAACGGCCAGCATTTCGGTTATCGTTCGCGCTGTTTCGGGTTTGACCACCTGACGAATAACGCGCGGATTGACTGTATACTGAACCCCATCCTGAATATAGGCTTTGACCACATGTGGAGCCATCATTTTTCCATCGTTAGCCATCGCAGCAATAGCGGTTATCATTTGAATGGGGGTGGTGGCAACACCCTGACCGAAGGAATTGGTGCCCAGATTGACCGGATACCAGTTTGAGTCGCCGGGCAAACTCAACGGATAAACCTGCTCGCCGGCCAGATCAATGCCGGTATAACGCCCAATTCCAAAGTCCTGTAAATACTTATAAAATTGAGTCGGGCCTAATTCTTGCGCCACCCATGCGAGACACACATTCAAAGAATGCTGCATACAACCGACCATATCCTGAGGCCCCCACGCCCCACGGTCCCAGTTGTAAATCCAGATACCGCCCACTTCAATTGCGCCCACATCCACAAACGGCGTGTCCGGCTGCACCGCCCCGGCATCAATCGCGGCTGCCATGGTCAATACCTTAAAAACGGAACCGGGCTCATATAACTGGCTGATCGCGCGATTAAAGTAACTGCCAACCGGGAAAATTTCCCCATACCGCCAGTATTCGTTGGGGTTGAAATGCGGCGTTGTCGCCATTGCCAGGATTTCACCTGTCTTTGGATCCATCACCACTAACGTGCCCGATTCGGCACCGTTGGCCTCAACGGCCTCGTCAATAATTCGCTCCATTGCCGCTTGAATATCCCGGTCAATCGAAGTGATCAGACTGGCTCCGGGCGGGATTTCAGGAATCTCCTGAATCTCGGTCGGATTCATCGGTAAAATGACTTGCTGTTTATTTCCTGCAAGCAGGTTATTATACTGCTCTTCCAGCCCCAGCATACCCCTGCCGTTCCAGCGATCCAGATAGTTGTAAAAACCAAGCACATTGGCGGCCAGTTCATTTTCGGGGTAACTGCGGATGAGATGCGGACGCCAGTAAACACCCACCAGCGACGGCGGAGCGCCTTTCTTGGGTTTTTCTGCCTGCTGGTATTCGCTTACTTTTTGTTCCAACTGACGAATTTTATCCGCCGGAACAAAATCCTTAATTAATTCGTAACGCTCGTTACCTTCTTTTCGATACGATTCGGCTTTGCGAAGTGTATCATAATAATCTACTTCCAGGACTGCCGCCAGATCCCTCGCAACAGTTTCAGGGTTGACTACTTGCGGGGGGGCAATACCGACTTCATAAACTTCTTTGTTTCCGGCCAGCAAATTTCCCCAGCGGTCATAGATATTCCCGCGTTCCGGAATAATGATCCGCACTTGCTGGTTATAAGTTTTTGCAAACATCTCTACCAGTTGGCGGGAATGTTCGCTGTTCTGAATGCGGATCATTTGATAAACAATCGCTGCACTCAGCATCACAAATACTGCCCCGATTAATCGCATCCGCCAGATACCGCCGTTCATTGGTGCTGCCCCCCTCTCGAACTAACCAATTGATAAACACTCTGGTACAGCACATCCCACAACGATTGGGTATAAGCCGGGCGCAGCAGTTTGTTTTCACGTTGAATCGAAGCAGGGGGCGGAGCTAAAAATACAACTTCTCGGCTGGAAACACCTGCCACCGGTAAAAATACCAGATCATCGCGTTCGACCGGACGAAAACCCAGTTTCTCCGCCCGTTCCAGCATCACCTGCGAAGAATTCAATAAAGCCAGTTGGGTGCGCATATCTGCAATCCGGATGGCCAGTCCCTCACGTTCCAGTTCAAGGTTCTTAATCCGCGCCCCTGTTTCAGCGGCCTGCCCGCTGACATACAGATATACCCCGGCGATCAGCATTCCACCCACCAGCACCAGCAAAAACAAACCAATCCACTGGAGCTGAACGCGCCAGGGGGCTTGGCGATAGGCTTGTATGATTCGCTGATTCATCTTGGAAATTGCTCCGTTCTGTGTTCGTTGGGTTCTGTCGGGGTTAAGAATGCAATTGTCGTGCCAGTTTACCTTTTTTCAGCCACGCGCAATTTTGCGCTGCGTGCTCGGGGATTGATTTCGATTTCTTCCGGCGAAGGAAGGATTGGTTTGCGGGTGATTTCTCGCAGGGTTGCCCGGTGATTACAGGTACAAATCGGCTGCCCCGGCGGGCAAATGCAATCACGGCTTTCACGGCGAAAGAACTGTTTAACGATGCGGTCTTCCAGCGAGTGAAAAGTGATTACCGCCAGCCTGCCGCCCCTTGCCAATACGGATACTGCCTCAGGCAGCGCCTGCTCCAGCGCCCGCAGTTCCTCGTTGACGGCAATCCGCAAAGCCTGAAAAGTCCGAGTGGCGGGATGAATGCGTTCTTGCTGCCGGCCTGTCGCTCGTTCCACCACCTCGGCCAGTTCCAGGGTTGTTCGAAGCGGACGCGAACGGCAAATTTCACGGGCAATCCTCCGGGCATGGCGCTCTTCCCCATACCGCCAAATCAAATCGGTCAATTGATCTTCGGATAGCGTATTGACCAGATGCGCCGCACTTACTCCAGTGGTGGGATCAAATCGCATATCCAAGTGCCCGTTGGCCAGAAATGAGAATCCGCGTTCTGCCTGATCCAATTGCATGGAAGAAACTCCAAGGTCAAACACAATCCCGTCGACTTGCTGCCATCCGAGGCGTTGCAGTTCTTCCCGCAATTGAGTGTAGGAAGCATGGACGAGGATCACACGCGGATGATACACAGACAGGCGCTGGCTCGCGATTGCCAGCGCCTGCGGGTCTTTGTCCAGCGCTAAAAGCTGCCCATCCGGCGCGCTTGCTTCCAGTATCCCCCAGGCATGCCCCCCGGCACCGACGGTCGCGTCAACGTATCTCCCCGGGCTTTGCGGCCTTAAAGCGTGTATAATTTCATGGTAAAGTACAGGTTGGTGGTGAGGGAACTCTTCCGCTTTGGACATCCCTTGGCCACCGGTCACAGGCGGATATCAAACGATGAAAACCGTTTTGCCGCCTGCTCAGAATCTTCAATTTGTTTCACTCTTTGATTCCACAGTTCCGCCGCCCAGATCTCAAAGTAGTCCCCCGCTCCCACCACCACAACAGCAGTGTTCAAGCGGGCTTTTTCGCGCAGGTGCTGGGGAATCAAGACCCGCCCAATCCGGTCTACTTCAACCCAAACGGCATTGGAAAAAATCCAGCGTTTGAGGTCGCGGGCATCTTCATCGGTCAGGCTGACTTTGCGGGTGTTTTCTGCAATTTCCTTAAAGGAGGAAGCCGTCATCACCATCAAATTTTGATCAAAACCAAGCGTCACATACGCACCGCCCAGTTCAAGCAAGTCGCGGTATCGGCTGGGTATCACCATCCGACCTTTTTCATCTATGGAATGCTCAAACTGGCCTAAGAACATTTGTTCGACTTCTCCCTTTAATAGCGGAACGCCGGTTGTCCGGCGCTTCCTACCACCTTAACCCACTATTTTCCAAAATCTACCACTAGTATAGCGGTTTTTATTCCATTTTGCAAGTGGTTTGACAAAACTGTTAACTTTCCATTCCCCTGAGGAGGCCATGAACACAACCATCTCTGAATTTCGCACCCTGTTTTGCGGCATGGATACACCGGTACCAACCCTGAGCGGAAAGACTGTACCTTATGTGAACCTTGACAATGCCGCATCTACCCCTGCCCTGCGCCATGTGCAGGATTGCGTCAACCGCTTCTTAACCTATTATTCCAGTGTGCACCGTGGAACCGGTTTCAAGAGCCAGATTTCCACCCACGCTTACGAAACTGCCCGCAGCCAGATGTTAAACTTTGTCGGCGCTGACCCCCAAACTCATATCTGCATCTTCGGTAAAAATACCACCGAAGCCATCAACAAACTTGCCCGCCGTTTTCCATTCTCGGAGAAACAAAATATCGTCTTAGTCAGCCAGATGGAGCACCATTCCAACGACCTGCCGTGGCGGGCAGTGGCAAACGTCATCCACGTGCGCCTGCTGCCGGATGGCAGGCTGGATGAATCCCATTTTGAAGAGCTGTTACGAAAATACACCCATCAGATAGCCCTCGTAGCCATCAGCGGTGCCAGTAATGTAACCGGTTATATCAATCCGATTCACCGCCTCGCAGAGAAGGCTCATGCCGCCGGTGCCCAGATAATGGTCGATTGCGCGCAACTTGCCCCTCACCGCAAAGTGGACATGCGGCCGTTGGACGATCCTGCCCATCTGGATTACATTACGCTTTCGGCTCACAAAATGTACGCGCCTTTCGGAAGCGGAGCCTTAATCGGCCGGCGTGATACCTTTGAACAGGGTGAACCCGATCTGCGCGGTGGTGGTCAGGTTGAAATTGTCACCACCCGCCAGGTAGTCTGGTCGGCACCGCCTGAACGCGAAGAAGCCGGCAGCCCCAACACGGTTGGCGCCGTCGCCATGGCCGCTGCCGCGGCTCAACTGGAAAAGATTGGAATGCAAACGGTGGCTGCGCACGAGGCCGAACTGACGGCTTATGCCCTCCAACGCCTTCAATCAATTCCGGGCATTCATATTTACGGGGACAAGCAACCGGACTACGCCGATCGCCGGCTGGGGGTCATTCCAATTAATTTACCGGGCATTTCTCACTTTCTGGTAGCGGCCATTTTGGGTTATGAATACGGTATTGGAGTACGGAACGGCTGCTTTTGCGCTCACCCTTATTTACTTCACCTGCTGGGTTTCAGCGAAGAGCAAGCCGAACAAATCCGCCGGCAGATGATCAGCGGTGACCGCCGTAACGCCCCCGGGATGGTACGTATCTCATTTGGCCTATACAACTCGCCTGCGGATATTGATCGTTTGATCGAGGCATTGCAGGCAATTAAAAAGGGTGAATACTCAGGGTATTACCAGCAAACACCGACGACCGGAGAATTTCACCCGCTCGGCTGGCAGGTAGAGTACGAGCAGTTCTTTTCTTTTCAACCCCAATAAGGGAGGTTTCCATGAAACCACAGGTCTTTGCATTGCTGGCAGCAATCTGCTGGGGAGTAGGCGGCTATTTTGAAAAGAAGGGCTTACACCTTGGCAACCTTTCTCCGACGATGGGGATAACCATTCGCACACTGGTCGCCTTTGTGCTGTTGGCTGCTGCTTCATACCCGCAGTGGAAAACAGTGCCGCTGGCCGGCAGTAAAGCGATCCTTTACATGGTAATTGGAGGCGGTATCGTGGCCGGAGCAGCCGGGATGTTATGTTTTTATACCGCCATCAAGGGCGCACCGCTCAGCCGGGTGATGCCGATTGCGTTTACTTCGCCCCTCTTTGGCGCGTTGATGGGTTTGATTTTTGGCGGCGAACCGCTCACCCTCAAAACCATTTTGGGAATGTGCCTGACAATTGGGGGAATTGTTTTACTGACCATCGAGTAAAATAAAAGAAAAAAATCAACCCAAATACAAGAGAAAAATCCCGATGACACCACTGGTCTTATACGACACCTATACGCGAAGTTTGCGAGAGTTTCAACCGCTCCACCCGCCGGAAGTGGGCATGTACACCTGCGGCCCGACCGTTTACGATTATGCCCACATCGGCAACCTGCGTACCTATATTTTTGAAGATATCCTCCGCAGAGTGCTCTTGTTCAACGGCTATCAGGTCAAGCATGTGATGAACATTACCGATGTAGGGCATCTAACTTCGGACGCTGACACCGGCGAGGATAAAATGGA
>DLXG01000291.1 GCA_003448875.1 Anaerolineaceae bacterium | reverse complement strand
CGGCGGGCCACGACCGGCCAGTAATGCTGCGGCTGAGCGGGCGGGGCTTCGGGGCGGGGGCCGAAATATGCAACCGAATGCCCCATCTTTTCCAGTTCTGAAAGCACCACCCCAACGACATGGTGATACTCGTCGGCTGCTACCGCTAACTTCATCTCTGACCTCCTGTGTTAAAATTGCGCCTGATGGTGGAATTTACCCTTCATTCCCGTTTGCTGCAATCTGAACCGATGCGGCGCTGCCGGTTGAGTGAATGCCGCGCAGCTTGCTGCCTTTACGGTGTATGGCTGGATCTGGCGGAATGGGAGGAAATTCGCTTCCATGCGCCCTTAATCATACCGCACATGCCGATGGATTTGAACGATCCGCACGGCTGGGTGGAAGGCGAAATTGAAGACGATCCCTTTGTGCCAAGCGGCCGTGTGATTCACAGTCGAGTTCTGCCGGATGCCAGCCATTATGGCGGTACGGCGTGCGTGTTTTTGCGGGATGATCACAAGTGCGCTTTGCAGGTGGCCGCTGAACAGGCCGGCCTGCATCCATGGCGTTTTAAGCCGTTTTATTGCATTCTGCACCCGCTGGATTTGACCGAAGAGGGGCAAATCACGCTGGATGAACGGGATGCGCTTCTGGAAGAGGCCGGCAGCTGCCTGCGCCCGGCTGAATCGGCCCAGCCGCTGGCAAAGGTGTTCGAAGAAGAATTGCGCTACTTTTTGGGCAGGCAAGGCTGGCAAAGTTTGCAGGCTAATCTTTGCCCAACTGATAAACCATCACCTTCGGCTGATTGGTGATCAGATACAACCGATCGTCCGGTGTGATGTCCATGCCGAAGGCAACGCCCTGAACCGGCAGGGTTCGGAGATATTGCCCGTCAGGGCTGAACACCAGAATGCCTTTTATATCGCTGACATAGATCCGTCCCTGAGAATCAACCCGCACTGCATGGATGGCACTGAACTGACCGGTACCCTCACCGCGGCTTCCAAAGCGGTTGAGGTACTTTCCCTCCGAAGAATACTTAAATATCCCGTAGGTGAATCCACCTGCCAGATAAAAATTACCCAAACCATCCCCGCTGAGATAGGCGGTCAATTCACTTTCACCGGCCACGCTCTCGATGGCATCATTGATCATCCATTCGATTTCTCCATCCGGTGTGAGCAGGGCAAGGTCATCACCGTTAGCAATCACGGCGATTTTACCTTCTCTGGTAATGAAAACCTGATTGATGCTCATGCGATTAATTAGAATTGGGCTAAGTGGACTGCCGTCGGCTGTATTGCGGCGGTAAATGCTGCCGTCATGGACGATATGGAGGATGCCGTCGCGGTTGACAGCCAGCGAGAAAATGGTCGGTTTGCCGGATGCGCTGAATTGCGGACTGCCTTCTTCAATCCAGAGGTTGAGAAAATTGCCCTGCGGGTCGAACTGCTGCACCCTGCCGGTGCGGTAGTCGCTGACATAAATATGACCCTGCCCATCAACTGCGATTGAACGGGGGTCATCGAAACTGCCGTTGCTGATGCCCTCTCTGCCGAAGGATAATACCACCTGTTCACGCGCAAAAGGATTGACCGTCATCCACCAGCCTTCCAATGGGCCGCCATCCGACACCAGCGCCCAAAAGACAATCCCAAAAGTTAAGAGTGAAACGAGGGAGATCACGAGGAAGGTAAGGCAACCGCTTAACGCAAAAAGCGAAGCGGCTCCCTTAGCAATTTTGGCTGCCTGTGGGCTGGTCAATCGGTCTGGTTTATCCAATAGTGTCGTGGTCATACGCAGGGCAGATACGGCACTTTGGGCATCCTCTGGATTTGCGCCGGTTATCCGACGATAGTATTGGATGGCTTCTTCATCTTTACCCTTGTTAAGCAAGTCGAAAAGTTGTTGGGCATCTTCTCCAGCCAGAGTTGTCGAGCGGCTGGAGAAGCGGTTTTCAACCTCGCCGATTTGGACGATTTGCCCCTGTTCCATTTGGGTGATGACCCGGCTTGATTCGGCAGTATCCATACCCAGTTTTTCTTGCAGCAGGCGGAGGGCAGCTTCCTGACGGCCTGCCCGGGTCAGATTGGCGGCTTCCCGCATTGTGGAAGCCAGCTCCGGCAGATTGAACAGGCTTTCTGCTGGGGTCAGGACATTCTCACCGGACGAAGTGCGCCGCAATTCAGCCGGTACGATGACCGACGAGTGGCAGTAGGTGCAGGCAACAATTCCCTGATCGCGAGCAGGTTGCGAGAGCGGCGCGCCGCAACTGGGACAGTGAAAAGTTTTACTCATTTTTACCTTCGCTTACTCCCCTTGTCCCAATGAGTAGGCGCGCTGACCCTCAAAGGTGTAGAGGTTTTCGGTTTTGATGATTTGATAACCGGCCTCGTCCAGCCGGCGCAGCAATTCCAGAATCTGGCTGAAGGTGATCTCTTGCTCGGCGGTGAAGCGGCAGCGCCAGTGATCGGTGCGGAAGGTTTCCGGGAAGCCGCCCGGGTACACTTTGACACCGCGGTTGGTGATCAGCCGCAGCGGTAGTTCAGCGGTGGTCAAAGCCCTAAGGTTCTCTCCCAGTATGCGCGGATCGCGCTGCGCTTCGTTCCAGTCCAGAAACACATCCACCCCCACCAGTTGCTTGCAGCAGGGCGGTGCGCTTTGTAGCGGCGGCATTTGAATACCGCCGCTGTGAAAGTGAGCCGGCGGCAGAATCAGAGGTTTTTGCCCCAACCGCTCGATCACGGCTTGGGCAAATTCGCGTGTGCCGACCCGTTTCTGGCTGATGCCAATACGGTATATATCAATGGTGTGAATGCCGTCTTCCAGGGTGCGCAGCCAGGCGTTGTGAATATTCTGGGCTGCTTCGGCCAAACCAAGATGCACCAGCATCTGCACAGCGGCTTGTAATAAGCCGGAGGGGTTGGCGATGCCCTTACCGGCAATATCCGGCGCTGAGCCGTGAATGGCTTCGAACATGGCAAAATCGCGCCCGACGTTGGCTGAACCGGCCAGTCCAACCGAACCGGCTACCTGCGCGGCTACATCCGAGAGGATGTCCCCGTACAGGTTGGGGGTGACGATCACATCCAGCACCTCCGGCTGTGCGGCCACCCGCGCCGTACCGATGTCAATGATCTGGTGTTCGGCCTGAATATCGGGATATTCGGCGGCAATTTCATTGAACAGCCGGTGAAACAGCCCGTCGGTAATCTTCATAATGTTATCTTTGGTCATACAGGTAACTTTGCGGCGTCCGTAGGCGCGGGCATATTCGAAGGCATAACGGATGATACTTTCACTGCCGGGACGGCTGATCAATTTGAGTACCTGCGTAACCTCGGCGGTCTGCTGGTATTCGATGCCGCCGTAGAGGTCTTCCTCGTTCTCGCGGATAATGACCACGTCCATGCCGGGAAAGGTTGAGGCAACAAATGGCGCGTAGGCTTTGCAGGGGCGAATGTTGGCAAACAGCCCCAATGACTTCCGCAGGGTCACGTTCACGCTTTTGAAACCGCTGCCCTGCGGGGTGGTGAGCGGTGCCTTGAGCAGCACCCGGTTGCGCCGGATCGTTTCCCAGGCCGAATCGGGAATACCGGATGTGATCCCCTGCCGGTAGATTTTTTCGCCGATTTCAATTTCATCGTACGCAAGCGGTGCATCGGCGGCTTCCAGTACAGTCAGTACCGCGTCCATGATTTCCGGGCCGATGCCGTCGCCGCGCGCTATGGTAATCCGTCGTATTTCACCCATCCTTTATCCTTTTTGGCAAGAATTATGCAGTTCAATGATAACGGTTTTTCAGTAAAATTTCCAATTTGATTATCAAGATGAGTGAACTTGTGACGGCCCTATTTGCAGGTTGATTGTAAGTCTGAATATCCTCACCGCTTATATAATTGGAGTATGAACTTTTTTACAAAAAGAGTATCAATTCTCGGCTGGGTTCTGCTTGGGTTATTTACACTGCTGCTCTTTTCGGCGTTGTCAGCTTGCAACGGACGGGGCGTGCCCGGCTCGTGGCTGCTGACGCCGGTAGATCAACCCATGGTAGTCAGCGCGACACTGCCGGCGCTGCCCGGCGAAACGGCAACCGCAACGCAACTTCCAAGTGACACATCTCCAGCCATAACGCTGGTAACCGAGAGCACCCCCACACCTGAACCGACTTTGACATTTACCCCAACTGCCAGTGCTACCTTGCTGCCAACCGAAGCCGGCACGCCAACTTTCGGCCCAAGCCCTACCCGCACACGCACACCCACACGGACGCGCTTCCCGACTCGCACCCCGACTCCCAGCCGCACCCCAACCGTAACCCAAACTCCCACGCCGCCGCTGGCTTTCATGCGCATTCAAAAACCGGGGCCTTATTCCAAAGTGTCTTCTCCCCTGCAGGTGGAGGCGCTGGTCAGTCCGGGTGAGGATGGTTACATTTATGTGGAATTGATTGGCGAGGACGGGCGGGTCATCACCCGTCAGGCGTTAGATTATCGCTCGTTTATGAACCGCTACTTCTACATTAACCCGCAGGTAGCTTTTGAATTGAACACGGCTGCCGAAACGGCACGGCTGGTGGTGCGGGTACAGGATCGCTTCCAGCGCCCGATTTACCTCTGCTCGGTAGAAGTGGTGCTGATGCGGATGGGGAGGAACGAAATTACCGCACCCGTAATTGTGCAGGAACCCTATGTGGTACGATCGCCGCGCGAAGGTGCCGTCATCAGCGGCGGGGTGCTGAGGGTGATTGGGCTGGCGCGTCTGGTCAACGACCGGCCGCTGATTTTTGAATTGATTGATGAGAGCGGTCAACTGGTCAGCAATGCGGTGATTGAACATTCCCAGCCGTATGGCGACCTGAGCCACGTGCCATTTGAAGTCTTTATCCCCTATTCGGTTGAACAGGATACCCCGGTTCGGCTGATCATCCGTCAGGAATCGGCCAGCCGCATTCCAGGCACGGTCTGGCTTTCCAGCATGTTGTTGACTTTACAACCCTAGAAAGCGATTCCCTACTCGCCGATGATTTTGACCAGCACGCGCTTGCGCCGCCGGCCATCGAACTCACCGTAAAAGATTTGCTCCCATGGGCCAAAGTCGAGTTTGCCGTTGGTGACCGCCACAACTACCTCGCGTCCCATAATTTGCCGTTTGAGGTGGGCATCGGCGTTATCTTCACCGGTGTTGTTATGGCGGTACTGGCTGACCGGTTCGTGCGGGGCCAGTTGTTCCAACCAGCGGTCATAATCGTGGTGCAGGCCGGGTTCATCATCGTTGATAAATACGGAAGCGGTAATGTGCATGGCATTGACCAGACACAACCCTTCGCGGATGCCGCTTTCGCGCAGGCATTCTTCGACCTGAGGTGTAATGTTGACAAATCCGCGCCGGGCGGGGATGTTGAACCAGAGTTCTTTACGGTATGATTTCATTTCCTTCCTTTTGCCCCTATGGTAAGTTTTTGCGTCTCTGAAGGAAGACTTCCTGAACATTGATAGCAGGTTCGCCTTCGCCCGGTTTCAGCCGGATATACGTGCCGTCCGGCTTCATCAGGCGGGCTTTGACATTATCCGTAAGATACAGATTGAGGATGTCCTCGTGAATGGTGCGAATCATGCGTTTATCTTCAATGGGGAACAGCACTTCCACGCGCTGGTTGAGGTTGCGCGGCATCAGGTCAGCGCTGCCCATGTAAATTTCCTCATCGCCGTTGTTGTGGAAGTAATAAATTCGGCTGTGTTCCAGAAAGCGGCCAACAATACTGATGACGCGGATGTTTTCACTCAACCCCTTGATTCCCGGTCTCAGGCAGCAAATGCCGCGCACAATCAGATCTACCTTCACACCGGCCTGTGAGGCGCGGTAGAGCCATTCAATCATGGGCTGATCCACCAGCGCGTTCATCTTGAAAATCAGATGTCCGTTACCGTACTTCTGATGGTGTTCAATCTCGCGGGCAATCATGGCTTCAAACCGCTTGCGCAAATTGATCGGTGCGACCAGCAGTTTGCGGTAGTCCTCTTTCAGGGAGTAGCCGGTCAGGTAGTTGAACAGGTCGGTGGCATCGGCAGCAATCTCGTCATCGCAAGTGAAGAGGGATAAATCTTCGTAAACCAGAGCCGTAATGTGATTGTAATTGCCGGTACCAAGGTGGATATAGCGGCGGATGTGATCTCCCTCGCGGCGCACCACCAGTGCCACCTTGGAATGGGTTTTCAGCCCCAGCAGACCATAGGTTACATGCACGCCTTCCTGTTCCAGTAAGCGCGCCCAGCTGATGTTACTTTCCTCGTCAAAGCGGGCTTTGAGTTCTACCAGCACGGCTACCTGCTTGCCGTAATCCCGGCGGGCTTGCAGCAGGGCTTTGACCACGGGTGAATTGGAGCCGGTTCGGTAGAGGGTCTGCTTTATGGCCAGAACACCCGGGTCGCGAGCAGCAGTGCGTAAAAAATCTACAACTGGTGAGAATGAATCGTACGGGTGATGGAGCAGGATGTTTTCCTGTTGAATGGCGGTGAAGATTGCGTCTTCTTCCGCATCCGGCCCGAAGCGCAGGTTGGGAGGGGTGTAAGGCACAAAGGGGCGGTCTTTGAGCTCATGGCGCTCGATGCGCGTCAATTCCATGACGGCGCGTAAATTCAAGGGTTTATCCAGCACATACACATCGTTGCGGTCTACCTGAAGGTTGGCAATCAGCATTTCCTTCAAGGACTCCGGGATGTCCTTGCGTACCATCAGGCGCACCACTTTACCGAAACGGCGTTTGCGAACACTTTCTTCAATGGTTTCCAGTAAGTCAGCGGCTTCCAGTTCCTGAATTTCCATATCCACATTACGGGTAACATGGAAAAGGTGTGCGCCGGTTACTTTCAGGCCCGGAAAGAGATCATCCAGATTGGCTTCGATTAATTCCTTTAACCAGATAAAGTAATGATGACGGGGTACAGTACCATCCTTGCGCACACTGCCCGATGAGCGTTTGATGGGTACCAGCTGAGGCAGGGTGTCGGGTACTTTGACGCGCGCAAAACGCTGCTGGCCGTCTCTGCCTTCCAGCGTAATGGCAAGGTTGAGGCTGAGGTTGGAGATGTGCGGAAAGGGATGAGCCGGGTCGAATGCCAGAGGGGTCAGGACGGGAAAGACTGTTTCGTGAAAGTAGTCATCGGCGATCTGTTTCTGGCGGGGGGTCAACTCATGGTAAGAACGGATGTGAATACCGGCTTCGTCCAATTGTGGCAGCAGTTTCTTATTCCAGTATTCCCGTGCCTCGGTCATAATTTTTTGGGCAACTTTGCGGATTTCCACCATCTGTTGGGCGGCAGTCAGACCGTCAATCGAGAGTTCTACCACCCCCTCATCGCGCTGCAGGATTAATCCACCCACCCGCACCATGAAAAATTCATCCAGATTCGAGCCAAGAATCCCCAGAAACTTAACCCGTTCCAGAAGGGGATTGGTTTCATCCATGGCTTCTTCCAGCACCCGCCGCTGGAATTCGAGCATACTCAATTCGCGGTTGATGTATAAAGCAGGGTTTTTGAGGTCAATTTCCTCAACACCGGCGGGAATAATTTCGGGCATTTTTGGTGGACTCGCTTTCTTTTTACCTTTAGCCATAAATGTTTCCAACTCGTTGATTTAAACTCTAGACGTGACCTTTTTGGAACGGATTGCATGAATAGGTGCTGCCATTCGGGTATCTTCTATTATACTGAATCCCCCACTGCTTTGCTCAGCGAGAATAAAGTCGGGTAGATGATTTACTCAATTCCCGGCAATTTTTGCTGTTGCTGTTGATAGATGGCCACCCGATTGCGGCCGTTTTCTTTGGCCTGATAAAGGGCTTTGTCGGCAGCATCCACCAGCTGATCCAGGCTGATCGGTTTGCCGGGCTCAAAGCAGGCTACCCCCAGACTGATGGTGATGGAGGCTTTCCCTTTGGGGGTGGGAATACTGATCGTCTCTACCGCGCGGCGAAGCCGTTCAGCAATGGTGACGGCTTCTTTTATGCAGGTTTCGGGCAGTAAGATGATAAATTCTTCGCCTCCAAAACGCCCGATTGTATCAAACACTCTTAAATTGCTGCGGCAGCGCAGCGCTAATGCTTGCAGCATTTGATCACCAACCAGATGACCGAAGGTGTCGTTAATCCATTTGAAATGATCAATATCCAGCAGGATGATAGTCATGTTGCGGTCATAGCGGTGCGAGCGTTCCAATTCGGTTTGAGCCACATAATAGAAATGCCGCCGGTTGAAAACCCCGGTCAGTGAGTCGGTAATGGCCAGTTCGTGCAGTTTTTGTTCGGCCACTTTTCGTTCGGTAATATCGCGGAAGGAAAACAACCAGCCGATTTGCCTGCCTTCAAGTCGGTATGCAGTCATTAAACAATCCACCGTTAAACCGGAATTCAAATCCAGCGTAATGGACATTTCTCCGACATCATGCTGGACCAGATTTTCAACCGCGGTGAGGAAAGGATTGGCATCGGTCATTTTTTGGGCCAGCATATCCAAAGGATGATGCTCAATCTGATTTTGCCAGTTGTTGGGTAATTCAAAAAGATCCACCAGCCGCTGGTTGTGGAGGATGACATTCAAATCCTGATCGAAAACGACCAAACCGGATGCTGAGGATTCTACGGTGGCCTGTAAAAGTGCCATGGAGCGGCGCAGGTCAACCTCCACCTGCTTTTGTTCGGTGATGTTGTGCAGGGTGAGGATGTAACCGCTCACCTCGCCGCTTTCCAGCAACAGACGATTGACCTTGACCTGATAATATTGGGTGGTGCCTTTTCCCGGCAGAGAAAGCTCGGTGATTTGAGTTGAGCGGCCAATCCCAAAATCGGCCCAGTTGTCGGCCAGTGGCAACAGGCTGGTGATTTCGCGGGCAATTAAGGCTTCGGGTGCGGCTGACAGGCAGGCATAGGCTGCCGGGTTGGCATCTACGACTCGTTTGCTGGCATCCACCACAATCACCGCATCGGCAAGGTTTT
>DLXG01000046.1:7181-13483 GCA_003448875.1 Anaerolineaceae bacterium | reverse complement strand
CCAAGAAAGTAAAAACCAACGATGATCCCGGCAATTTTATTCCACTTTCTGGCAGCGCTATTGAAATTCCTGGTAAAAAGGATATATAGTTCGGTTATGGCGATGAACTCGGCGAAAATCACCGGTATCGCCATGAAGATGATCAGGTTCCAGGGCTGGTTGCTTGCCAGAAGTTCCATGTAGTGCGTCATTGAGTTTTCCATCGATTTCATTCTCCTAAAGTTTTTCAGTGTCTGGATGGTGGCTACGATCGGGACGTTTGATGCCATTTGTGCTATCTTGTAATAGAAACCTCCTTATCGAGTCTGTAAAAATAGGTCGGCTTACACACCACAATTATTTCCACCGCCAGGTGCATTTTCGAGGTATCCATTTTCCTCCAGCCATTGGTGTACTTGTTTGAAACCGCTTCCTGACGAATACTGCATTCCTACAACCTGTTTTGCACCGACTTCTGCATAATCCGTCTTTTGTACAGTGTTGAAGTAAATCGCCTGCTCAAAAGTTTGCTGAGGGAACCAGTAGGCGTTGGCGTATTTTGCGGCCTGAAACATTTCATCGGTTGAGGCATTCTGGGTGGCCATTAGCTCGAGCAAACCAAGCATCGCCATGCCATGATTGCAATCCGGAAAATGCGTTGGATTATCGCAGCATGGCCTGTAAACTGCCTTTGCAACCTCTTCAACGCGGGCTTGTTGTTCGGTGGTCAGTGGGATGATTTCGGCGCTGGAAAATAATTCTGTGACTGGTTTTTCCCCTATTGTCCAACCGCCAGTCGAAGCAAACTGGTCAATCTGCCCGCCGCTGGCTTGGTGAATGGGTCCCTCATTCAGGATAGCATTCTTGTTTGTCAAACCTAATGCCCAGAAGTAGTTCAGGAGAAAGTGAGCATTTTCCCGTGTTATGGCAATTTGCTCCGAGCTACCTTTGGTTAAAACATCCATTTCTTGCGCGGAAAGCGGCTGCCCGGCTTGTTGGTACAGTTGTGTAAAGATTGCCAGATCAATAGCCCCGGCCGCGATCAGTCTTGGGCCGACGTCGCCGTAGATTGCCTGGATTTTGAAGCCATCCTTGGGGTTGACCGTATTCATCAATGCGTTCATTTCAAGAGAGGCTGTTTGATTTGATTGACTGTGTCCCCAGATGAAATAGCCGCTCACCAGTCCGGATACGAAAATTATGCCCGCCAAGGCGAGGCGTACAATAACCTGTTTCCATTTTCTTGGTCTGGATATCCTTTGATTGATAGGGATATCATGCGCCTCGCCATTGACGTCATTCCGTCCCGGGGCTTGGGGTTCTTCAGTCATACGAATTGACTCCTTGTCAGGGTCGGGGATGATAGCTATGTGCCAATCTTCACAAAGTGTAATCAACTCAGCCTGGTTCGGTTAGGGCTATTTAGCGGTATTCCAATCAGGCAATTTGGCCTATTCCGAGAAGAAAAATGACATGGTATCCTACCCAAACCAATTGCATAGACTTCAAGCGACGAACAAATTGATTGAGCGCCGCCAATTAAGGAGAATATAGAATGCAGAGAAATCCTCAGATAGAGACCCTCGCGATTCATGCCGGTCAGGGAGCGGATCCAGCCACCGGGGCAGTGATCACGCCGATTTACCAGACCTCGACCTATGCTCAGGCAGAGGTAGGAGTTACCAAAGGTTTTGATTACAGTCGCACAGCGAACCCAACCCGTCTAGCCCTTGAAAAATGCCTGGCGGCGCTTGAAAGCGCATTGGCAGGTCAACCTGCCTATGGATTAGCCTTCTCATCCGGTATGGCAGCCACTGACACTCTGCTGCGCCTGATTAAACCAGGTGAGCATGTTCTAGCTTCGAATGATGTCTACGGAGGTACCTTCCGCCTGTTTGAACGCGTGCTTAAGGAATACGGCCTCGAATTTTCGTATACCGATATCAGTGACCCAACCAGGGTGGAAGCCAGCCTGCGGCCTGAAACAAGATTGGTGTGGATCGAGACGCCGACCAATCCGTTGCTGAAAATTGCCGATATCGCGGAAATCTCTCGGCGAGTTAAAGCCCGTTCGACGAATATTCTGATCGCTGTAGATAATACATTTGCCTCTCCGTTCTTGCAGCAACCGCTCGCGCTGGGCGCTGATTTTGTCATCCATTCAACCACAAAATATCTGAGTGGTCATTCCGATGTTATTGGTGGGGCAATCATTGTTCGAGAGAAAAGCCTATATGAACGCTTAAAATTTCTGCAAAATGCAATAGGTGCTGTCCCCGGGCCAATGGATTGCTGGTTAACTTTACGTGGAATCAAGACCCTTGCCGTGCGAATGGAGCGTCATTCCGCAAATGCTGCCTCATTAGCCAATTACCTCATACAGCATTCCGCTGTTGAAAATGTGATTTATCCTGGTCTTGAAAATCACCAGGGGCATGCTGTTGCGAAAAAGCAAATGCGCCTGTACGGTGGAATGATCTCGCTAATTTTGAAAGGGGGCGAAAAGGCCGCGCGTAAGATGGTCGAAACCACTCGTTTGTTCACCCTGGCGGAAAGCCTGGGCGGAGTGGAATCTCTCATCGAGGTCCCGGCTGCTATGACCCACGCTTCAGTCTCAGGCAGCGCCCTTGAAGTGCCCGCTGGGCTCGTGCGGCTGTCCGTTGGTATTGAAAATGTAGACGATTTACTTGCTGATCTGGACCAGGCCTTGCGCGGTTTGTGAAATCATCTGGATTTGAAAAGAAGCAGGCGTTTCCATTCTTGGAAACGCCTGCTGTGATCTGGGCGATCAGCCGATTTTTTCAGTGAGATAATCGATCAAGTCGATCTTCGTCAGCATCCCAACGGGCCGCCCTTCGTTATCTGTGATGACAACCACTTTGCCATGATCGAAAGAAGGCAACACACTTTCAATACTGGCATCTGGCCTGGCTGTCAGTACACCTGGATTGATGATCGAGGTGATGGTTTCTAGAGGATCATGCACATGATTGGAGTGCAGAAGGTGATCGAGGATATCTGACTCCCCGACCATCCCGATCAATTTGCCATCTTTGTCGACCACCGGGAGCTGGGATATATCATACCTGGTCATTTTCTCTACGACCGTGTTCATTTCTTCGTCAGGGCAGGTTACAACCAGGGAGAGCTTTTGGTGGGCTTCAATGACAGCTGAGATCGGGTCGGTGGTTTTGCTGTCGGGAAGAAATCCGTTCTCGCGCATCCAATTATCGTCAAACAATTTGGTCAGATAACGATTGCCGGAGTCAGGCAGGATGACGACGGCGTTTTGCCCCGGCATTAAGGATCGGACGATCTTTGATTTCAATAATCCGGCAACGGCCGACCCGGAAGAACCGCCGGCAAAGATACCCTCCTCTCGGACAAGCCGCCGGGCCATCTGGAAAGACTCCCGATCATCCACCTGGACGATCTCATCGATAATAGATAGTTCCAACGTGGATGGCAGGAAATCCTCACCGATTCCCTCGATCTTATAGGTCTTCGGATGCGGATCAACAGGCAGATGTCCGAGTTTCCAGGTATCGTAGAGTAGAGAACCCTGAATATCTACCCCTACCACTTTGATTTTCGGATTCTGTTCTTTTAGGAACCGTGCAGTTCCGCTAATCGTGCCGCCGGTGCCAATGCCTGCTACGAGCACATCGATCTTACCGGAGGTCTGCTCCCATATTTCTGGCCCTGTTAAGCGGTAATGGGCGCTTGGGTTGGCCGGGTTGTGATATTGATTGGCTAAAATGCTGTTGGGTGTCTCCCGGACAATCCGGGCTGCTACGCTGTAATAACTTCGAGGATCCTCCGGTGCGACAGCAGTAGGCGTAATGACCACCCGGGCTCCGAAAGCCCGCAAGAAGCGAACTTTCTCATCGCTCATTTTGTCGGGCATCACGAAAACGCAGCGGTATCCCTTTACTGCGGCTGCCAGAGCCAGGCCGGCCCCGGTATTGCCAGATGTCGCCTCCACGATCGTTCCGCCGGGTTTTAACCTACCTTCCGCTTCGGCATTTTCGATGATGGACAGGCCGATGCGGTCTTTAATCGAGCCAGCGGGATTAAAAAACTCGACCTTGGCGAATATATTAGCGGTGGTACTTCCAAACACAACCTGGTTGAGACGAACCAAAGGGGTATGGCCAATGGCCTGCAATATGTTTCGATAGACTCCAGCATGTCGTTCCACGATGGTGGAGTTTTTAACTGCATTCGTAGTTGTCATTGCTATTCTTCCTTGAAATGAAAAGGCCAACTGCAACAAAAAACGGCAGACAGATGCACCGTTGCACATTACGAAAAGTGCGGGGTGACTGTCTGCCGCCTGCGGCAGTTGGCCTTGAATTTTTCCAGGCTAGGTTCGCGGCGGTGAAGACAGTCCCCGCCGTAGACAGATGCACAGTTCCATTTTGCTGCTTTCAGATCTCATTTCCATGGTGGTCCAAGTATACCATCATCAAATCAGGTGTTGATTCATAGAAGTAAGTGCGTCAAGAAACCCCGAGGGTATCACTCAACGATCAGTTTTCCCCGCAGCATGCCCATTTGGCATTGGAAGCCATACTCACCAGGTTTGTCGGGAGTAAATTCAACTGTCACTTCCTGACCTTCAGGCAATTTTGCGCTCTGGCTGAAATCAGGAAACAGCACCATTTCTGAACAGGTCGAACTTTCCTGACGCGTAAACCTCATGCGCAGTGGTTGCCCGGCTTTGACCACAATGATATCCGGGGTGTATCCTCCTTTAACGGTAATGGCCACTTCCTGGACACCACCTGCACCGGCTTTAACTATTGTCTGACCTTTGGGCGCCAGCCAGAAAAACCAGGCAATAAATAAACTGAGAGCGATGCCCCCAAGGGTTATGAAAATCTGAACAGGTGTCATTTCGCTGTTTCCTTATCTTTTCTGATGTTAATTAGCTTTTGGCGAAGCATCTCGACGGTCGGCCAACCCTGTATACCATTGGGCGTTTTATACACCCGGCAGTTCATTGAATAGGCAGATCGGTTTTCTGGCCAGAAATCCTTTCCATCAATCTGGAAGGAAGGCGATCCAAGAAATTTTGTGGTAGCCGTCTCCTGGTCAGTTTCAATCTTAATCGGGTTGATTGAATAATCCAGTTGTTCTTCCTTCAATGCAGCTTGAAGATTGATCAGGGCTGTATTCCACGACGGGCAGCCATCAAAATACAACAGATTGATCGTCATGCTTGCCTCATTTGGCGCTGAATTTTGGGCGAAAACCTCGTAAGCGATTGGCGTTGCTGACCACCGTCACGGACGAGAAAGCCATGGCAGCACCTGCCAGCAGGGGGCTGAGAAGCACCCCAAAGAAGGGGAACAAAACACCCATGGCAATGGGGACCCCTAAGACATTGTAGATGAATGCGCCAACCAGGTTCTGCTTGATATTGCGCATGGTGGCCCGGCTGACCTCGATGGCAGTGACCACACCCTTCAGGCTGCCCTTGATCAGGGTAATATCTGAGGCTTCGATGGCCACATCTGTGCCGGTGCCGATCGCTAAACCAACATCGGCCTGCGCCAGCGCCGGGGCGTCGTTGATGCCATCCCCAACCATCGCAACTTTTTTGCCTTCGGCTTGCAGCAGGTGAACGTTGTGGGCCTTATCTTCTGGCAGCACTTCAGCCAGGACGCGATCCAAACCCACTTGGCGGGCAATCGCTTCAGCAGTGCGGCGGTTATCGCCGGTGATCATCACCACCTCAATGCCCATCTGGTGCAATGCGGCGATAGCTTCCTTGGAGTCTTCTTTGACTGTATCGGCAACGGCGATGATGCCGGCTGCCTTGCCATCCACGGCGGCAAACATAGGAGTTTTCCCATCGTTCGCCAGGGTTTCGGATTTGGCTTCCAGGTCGCCGAGATCAACGTTCAAGCGCTTCAACATCTTTAGATTACCGAGTGCTACCTTACGTCCATCGACTGTTGCAGTGACACCATGCCCTGGGATCGCTTCGAAGGCTTCCGGCTTACTCAGTGCCAATCCTTTGGCCCTCGCTCCTTCCACAATTGCTTCGGCCAGAGGGTGCTCACTGACCGTTTCCACTGAAGCGGCCAACCTCAAGAGTTCGTCACTCAGGATGGATTGTTGAGCTGCAACGATAACATTGGTTAGTTCAGGCTTGCCCTTGGTAATTGTGCCAGTTTTATCTAAGACGACGGTCTTGATAGATTGTGCGGTTTGCAGCGCTTCTCCGGAACGGATCAGGATACCGTTCTCAGCACCTTTGCCGATGCCAACCATCAGGCTCATCGGGGTGGCCAGGCCCAGGGCGCAGGGGCAGG
>DLXG01000046.1:0-6872 GCA_003448875.1 Anaerolineaceae bacterium | reverse complement strand
GGGGTGGCCAGGCCCAGGGCGCAGGGGCAGGCGATGATCAATACTGACACAGCCGTAACCAGGCCGTAAACAAGCTGCGGTTGCGGGCCGAAGTCGAACCAGACTACAAAGGTCAAAACAGCCAGGATCATCACAATAGGAACAAAGAACCCGGAGATCGTATCGGCCAGGCGTGCAATGGGAGCCTTGCTGTTTTGGGCATCCTGCACCATCTTGACGATCTGCGCCAGGGCGGTATCTTTGCCCACTTTGGTTGCACGGAACTTGAAGGCCCCGGTCTTATTCAAGGTTGCGCCAATCACTTCGTCCCCGGATTTCTTGGAGACAGGCAGGCTTTCACCGGTCAGCATCGATTCATCCACCGCGGAGCTGCCTTCGACAATCACACCATCGACCGGGACTTTTTCGCCGGGCCGGACCTGGATCGTATCCCCAACTAAAACTTCCTCTACAGGGATGTCCATTTCCACATTGCCGCGGATTACGCGCGCGGTTTTTGCCTGCAACCCCATCAGCTTTTTGATGGCTTCACTGGTGCGACCTTTGGCTCGGATTTCCAGAGCCTGGCCTAACACCACCAACGCGATCACCACCGCAACCACGTCAAAGAAAGGCTCGGAGGTCCCTTCCGGGAATATTCCTGGGAAGACAATCGCCACGGCGGAATACAGCCAGGCAGCGCCTGTGCCCAGCGCAATCAACGTGTTCATATTGGCGGCGCGATGTTTGAGCGCAGCCCAGGCTCCGGTGAAGAAATCACTACCAGACCAGAAGAGGACCGGTAAGGTCAGCAGAGCGGCTCCAAACCAGGTGATCCGTAGGGTTTCCATCGACCAATCTTTTACGATGGGGATGAATTTTGGATAGGCGGTGATTAATACCGGGATTGACACAAGCGCTGCAAACCAAAACTTGCGCATCAAGCGTTGATATTCTTTTTCGTGAGCTGCCTGCTGTTGGTCGACCGGTTCTTCGCTGGTCGCCGGCCTGGTCTTATATCCCCAGCCTTCAATCGCAGTATTCAACTCATTGAGTGTCGTTTGCTCGGGCAGATAATCGACCGTTGCTTCCTGCGTACCCAGGCTGACCGATGCGTTCAAAACACCAGGAGTGGCTTTTAACTCGTTTTCGATGAATCCTACGCAAGAAGCGCAGCGGATATTTTCAATCCCAATCCGTTTTTGCGCACCGCCCACCTGGTAACCAGTTTTTTTTATCGCCGCCACGATGTCTAAGATTTGGATCGTTTCAGGGGCATAATCGACCACGGCGATTCCCGCCTTCGCATTCATGACTACTCTCTCTACTCCGTGCAGCTTTTCGAGCACCGATCGGATTAAAACTCCACCGGGCTGCCCTTCCTTAGCGAGACCGAGTATGGGAAGCTCGACCTGCAGCAAGGAGGAATCCGGATTGAAGCCGGTCGTTGCAGAAGCAGCGGGCTGGCTGGAATGATGAGCATACTGGTGGGGATTGGCATCGAATTGTTTGACGCAATTTTCTGAGCAGAAATAATACGACTGTCCCAAGTGTTCTCGCTTGGCAAAAGCCGTGCCCGGCTCTATTTCCATACCGCAAACTGGATCTTTTACCATAAATCGCCTCTTTCCAAAAATCATTGTTGATGTCTACCTCATCATTATAGCATGCCACTCGATTGGCTTGCAGCGTTAAACAGCGAGGGTATCGCTAGGCTGATACCCTCGTAAGAAAATAGGCCATTATGCCTATTCCGCAGGCTGTTGAAATTATTCGCTATCACAAGTGGCAGGCTATCGATCAAATCTCAAAGGTAATAGCGTGATCAAGTGTCTCTTCCGGAAGTTGAATTAATCCCAAGGAGACTCCGCGCATTACGGCTTCCGTGCGGCTGGCGGCCTGCAGTTTTTCAAAGATCCGCGCGATGTGTCCTTGCACCGTCCGGTCGCTGATTTTGAGTTTGATGCCGACTACCTTGTTTGTTAATCCCCTGGCAACCAGGGAAAGGATTTCGATTTCGCGATCCGTCAATGGCTCGTAAAACGGTGCTGGATTCGGATTAGCGATCTGCGCCATAACTTTGGGTAGAATCTCCGCGTCTAGAACGGATTTGCCTTGATAAACGTCTCTGACCGCATGAATAATTTCATCCGGTGAAGCGGTTTTGAGGACATAACCATTCGCTCCGGTCTTCAAAACGGCAGAAATGTACGGGTCATCATCATACGATGTAAGGATGAGAACCCCAATCGGCCAACGGTGAGCGCGTATCACGCGCGAAACTTCAATTCCCGTAGCTTTCGGCATCTGGATATCGAGGACGGCTACGTCTGGCGCCATCCTTTCGATCATTTCTATAGCCTGCTCGCCATCGGAGACTTCGCCGATCACCTGAATGTCACCGGCTCGCTCCAAAAACTGACGTATGCCAGCACGTACAACTGCATGATCGTCTGCCAGTAATACTCGAATCGTCGATTCCTTTTCTTCATTATCTTTCATGGTCTTTCACTTTCATTTCCCGGTCATCCACTACATTCGGATTTCCAGGTAAATTGAACTGCGAAGTGTAAACTCTTGCGAGATGTTCTCTTCCCTCTTGCAACAATTTTTGTTGTTGCCTTTTGTATTTTACAACCTCAGCCGAATCCATTACGGCGGTATGGATATAGGGGAAACCGAACCAAACGATGCCCAATCCAAAGAATATACCGGTGATCAGGCGCGCCCAGGCATTGAAGGAGCCCCAGGCATCTCCCGCGTAGAACGATGGCGCGAAGGAATGATTGGTCAATGCTGCCAACCAGGCATTGCTATCCCGAAACCCTTGTCCTAACCCGGCCAGGTCACTGAAGAAATGCGTTGTGCCATCGATCGCCATGGGCAAAAGAAAGAGGACCAGCCCCCACCAGGGCAATCGACGGATCTTCTTCCGGAACAACCCCCACAACATTCCGAAAATCCAAAGACTGGTAAACATCGACACCATCCGGTCGGACCAGGCCACCTTCCAGCCCATCTGCGGATTTCCCACAAACTGCCGGAGCACTGCAATGTCGTTTGTGTTTTTCCAGGCCGATTGGATTTCTCCGATGGAATAAGAAATTTTGGGGCCAAACAAGAAATACGAGCGTTCCGGCAGTTGGTGACAGAGGTAAGAATAGATCCAGTAAATAACCTTTCCCGGAATCGTCAAACCGGTCTGCATCAGGGCCGGTGCAAGAAAGGGGCTTAAAACGTAAAAGCCGATCAATATGCTGACAAGCAGAACCCAGTGCCGGCTGAACCAGAGAATGAATTGGTCGGATTTATTATGAGGGTAAGTTGATAATTGGACCGAAGGGTTCATCAGAAATTCTCCATTCTATGGCGCGTCCGGTATACCGGACGCGCCATAGAACCTAAAACAGCATCCGGATCATGGGATCTTCAAATCAAAATCCTTTTTCACATCCAGTCCTTCTTTTCGTACGTACACAGTAATTTTCCATGTTCCCGACATGCTGAAATCTGCGGTAATGGCATACTTGCCACCTTCTTGTTCTGTTGCTGGGCCGCTCATCGTCATACCAGTCATGTCAGTGTGATCGGCGCTAACGTCCACGGTCGCCCCGGTCAGAGGCTGCCCATCCTGGTCTTCCAGCTTCAGGATGATTTCATTTTTCCCGGTGACCGGTGGGGCGGGGGTAGTTTCGAGGGTAAATTTCACCGGTTCGGTTGATTTATCTTGCGTTTGGGCAACACTCGAACATCCTGCCAGGAGGGCTGCCACAATGATGAGCATTCCAATCCAAATAAAGCGCGGTTTCATGTTTTCTCCACTTAATCGGTAACGTTAATCATCAGCATCAAACCACCGGGTTCGACGTTGTCGTTGGTGGTATGGTGCAAAATGTGACAATGCAGCATCCATTGGCCGGTTTCAGTAGCGACAAACTCTATGTCGTACCGCTCGCCTGGTGATACCAGCACAGTATCTTTGGTCAGCTGAGCTGCTTCGGGGACCGGGTGACCATCCGTTGCCACAATTTTGAATGGAACCCCATGCAAGTGGATGGGGTGAACGAACTGCCCAATCCCTGTCAGACGTAGACGAACGAGTTGCCCCTTTTTGACGTTGATCGTTTCTGTTTCCGGGAAAGACTTCCCATTGATGGTGAAATAATTCGGTTCCATGCCTGCCATGGGCATGGCGGCAAAGGTATTGCCATTCTTCACCAGCCACTCGGAGATCATCAGGTCGACATCCACATCCGGTTTGGGTGCCTCTGGCTCTTTGGGGTCAATGATAAACGGTGCATACAATCCTGCCGAAACCTGAACGTCACCCTCGTAATGCGAGTGGTACATGTAGGTGCCTGCCGGCTTAGCGAGAAACTCATAGGTGAAGGATTCCCCCGGTTGGATCGGCTTTTGGGTAACATCCGGTATTCCATCCATAGCATTCGGCACCGCAATGCCATGCCAGTGGATCGTGGTTGGCTCAGGGAGTTCGTTTTTCAGGATGATGCGAACTTTTTCGCCTTCGGTCACCCGAATCATTGGCCCGGGTACAGTCCCGTTGTAAGTCCAGGCGGTGACTGAAACATCTTTGGTAATCGGCCAGATAACTGGTTTGGCGGTCAAATCGAAAACCTTGATGTCGCCGTCCATGTGATAAGTCAGCGGTTGTCCGCCAATCGTTTCAGTCGCTTCTTGGACATTCTCGCCGCTGATAGGTTGCATCATATGAGAACTTCCCGGCGCTGCCATCATTGCGCCTGGGGTTGCAGTAGCATTCATCATGTTCCCCGTTCCCATTGCGGTCCTAGAACTAGGGGCGCAAGCGGCTAACAGGAAAACTCCTACGATGGCAATTGGCAAAAACCTGAGTGGTCTTCTCAAATGGTTCCTCCTTGGGATCGAATTTTTTTGTTTGTTTCCCAAGGGTATACGAATTGACATAGAAGATGAAGCGCCGAATGGCCTGTGGCGAGTGGGCAATTATGCCTAATGTCATCTGATTTATGGTCAAATGTCATGTTAGGCCTCGACATCATTCGATTCATCGTTGCTGCTTTCAGCGTTTGCATCAGGTGTCACTGCAATTGGGGACAACAGGGTGGTAAATTTTGCACGAAAGCTGCGTTCGGGTTCGTTCTCCAGGAATATGGATGTGGACATATCATTTCCATCCAGAATGACTGTTGCAGGCGGGCCATCCTTTCCATAGACCAAGAGGACGACCAATTGACAGATGCATCGGGTACGCGCGTCCATCGCAGAAAGCAGATCGAAGGATTGGACCACTGCATATCCGGCCGACATGAATTGTTCAGTCACCTGGGTGACGGTACAGTCACATGCCTGATTTACTACCAGGATTGGTTGCTTTCCTGCGTTCATTTCATATCTCCGATTTGAGTATAGAAGGTCGGAGTATTCGTGCGAAGGGCAGAATCACGGACTCAGACGTAAGTGATTCTGCCTATCAATGGCAGCCATGCTTGTGTTCGTTCTCTACCGGGACCGGGCTGAACTGATCGCCCGTTTTGGACAAGGGAGCTTGTTCTTGGTGGTCGCCGTGGCCAGTATGACCTGCGTGCATCAAGAAATGGCTCAAGATCATCGCTCCGATCAAGCCATAATTGATAACCAGGCCAACAGATACTTTGAAGACGAATATAGCTACCAAGGCGGCCAGCAATCCAGCGACTGTGACCAATACGAGCGGTTGGATTCGAAGCTTATTGGAGGGGTTCGTTTGGTTCATAAAAAGTCTCCTTTGTACTTCTACTATAGTGAAGGCTGAGACTTTCTATAAGTGCTGTTTCACGTGCCTTTGAGCTAGCATAAATGCCTAGGCTGGCGCGAGCTGACTTAACAAGTTCGTCGCAAGGGGATATTGATTGTCCAAGATATTTTGCAGTTTGTCTCGGAGGTTATTCGTATTCGCTATTTTTTCGCTATATGGGAGTAATAAGGATTGGGTGATGGCCAGGTCCATTGCGATTTGTAGATTCATTTGCGGGTTTTCGTCGAAGAGGCCAGAACCCATTTGTGACCATGAATTGGAGAGATAGATGATTCCTTCAAGCAGCATACTGCTAGAATTCCTGGCAACAACTTTCTGCAGAATTTTTTGTGTTTGAAGTAAGGGAAACAAGGCTGAGGGTATCCTGCGTAGGATTAACATTAACTTCCGAAAAGCTCGTTGTGGATCTCGAATATAGAATTGGATCAAACGTTTCTCTTCCAATGGATGCGGACTCGCATTGCCAACCAATGGATAACCGGGTAACTTCGTTGGTGCACAGTCAATGACGGTTGTTTGCGAGAGCAGATCCGCATCCGACCAGGGGAACGTGAGCGTGTCCATTGTGCCAATGATGGCGAGGTTGGGCGGAAATGGAATTGGATTTGAGAAATGGGAGGTGGGCAAGCGCATCAACTCACCATGGCGAAGTTGAAAGGCTGTTTCCGAGAAATACTCCTGTAGTTCACCAGGGCTGATCCTCTTGATATTGGCAATATAGAACCGGTCCCGATTTCCTGGCAACCCGGCTTCTTCGATCATCATTTCTAGTTTGAGGGTATTGAACCGGGATTGAGTTTGTGTAAACATGGCGACGTCTGCGGTTTGGGATGCCCACCAGGGATGTCCCACCATCGGTTGATATTGATTCGAACCGCCGCCTGTTATAACTTGGCAATAACTTTCGACCAGCGCTTCTTTTTCGGCTTCGCGTGGGCCAATCAGAATCATCAGAGGCTTGGATTTGAAGGCGACAAGAAAGTTAACCGTCCATACTCTCGGGAGCAAAAAACCGCGCTGGAGAAGTTGTTCGTCAACCTTATTAAGCAGCATGATTTCAGGATCAAGCATTTGATAATTTTCTCGTTTCCTCATATAG
>DLXG01000054.1 GCA_003448875.1 Anaerolineaceae bacterium | reverse complement strand
TCTGCTTCCTGCTCAATATCCTCGACAGGGAGATTCACCTTTTCGGCCCCTGCTACCTCGGGCTGGACACTAACCGGTTGATGGGTTGAAAGTGCCGGTGGTTTGCCTTTCCACGGCATCAATAGAGCTTTGACATAATCCAGAACAGTGGGTTCTTTTGATTCGTCCATGGTTGAAAAAGGGAATCAAAGTACTGCTACGATGGTATATCTTACATCATGCTCCAATTACTGGCAAGCGCTTCCATTTAGAAAGGTTACCCATCTAGGACGTTCTGCGGGCAATGTAAAAAGAATAAACACCATCAGGCTGCTCAGCCGGCTCATGACAGACTGATTCACAAACCTTGCGAGTAAGGATCAGATTCCAGGGCGAATTGACCAGAATCCAGCGCTTGAACAACCAACGACTGATCAGCGAAGGCAGGCCAAAATAATGACCCCATTCCAGCACTGCCAGAGCACGCGGCGAAAAGTAATCCCAATGGCGCACCACCTCAAAACCAGTGTTTTCCAACCGACTCTTCCATGTTGAGTAATCATCACAATGGTAATGACGCGAAATTCGGTTGAAAAACGCCCGGTACGGCTTTGCCAAAAACCTCAAGCCCAGACGATCAAAGAAGCGGGCTATTGAAAGGCTTTCCAGAAAACGATGATTGGGTACGCAGAAGACAAACAGTCCTCCCGGCCGTAAAACCCTGGCGGTTTCTTCAATCACAGGTTCTAAATTGGGAATGTGTTCCAATACCGAATTGCTGACCACACTTGCAAAGGACTCATCCCCAAAGGGTAAAACTGCTCCACTACCCCGCAGGGTGAGATGATAGGTGCGTCTGCCAGCGGCTTCTCTGACCGGCTTCCACCACGGATCCAATCCCACACTTAAGGGCTTTTCAAAAGCAACTGATGCGAAATGACCATCTCCGCATCCCAAATCCAGCACGGGTTCGGCAAGCTCAATAGTCTGGTAAAAGCGTGCTTCAACCGCCCTCAACACACCCCGAAAATAGGGCAATTCGCGGATGTTTAACCACAAAAAATCTTTTTGTTGAACTGGCAGAGAACTACCCAAAACCACTCAACCTTTCGACTTAAGATTTTTGAAGATCTTCTTTGATTTCGGCGAATAGTTTTTCGTACTCTTCGGCAATTGTATCCGGCAGATAGCGCTGGCGGATCGGTTGAGCATCTCGAATAAAGGCTGAACGATTACCCAGCACTTCCAGCAATGCTTCGGCCAGCCCTTTCGAGTCACCGATTTCTATCACCTTCCCCATTTCATGGATCTTTACCGGCTGGCGCACTCCGGGCAAATTGGATGCAATCGAAGGGGTACCACTGATCATTGCTTCAATCTGAACCAGTCCAAATGCCTCAGTCGAATTCAGGGAAGGCAGTACCAGCACATCCAGATTGGGGTAAAAACAAGCCATCTGTTCGGGCGATAGGTTGCCCAGAAATTGCCATGCCCCGCTTTCCTGAAAACGAGCAATCCGCGGCATAATCTTGGCATAGTAGGCTTCTTCACCGACAATATTTTGATAAGTACCTGCGAATTGTACCTGAGCCTGCGGATAAACCTCCAGCACTCTGGGTAATGCCTCAACCAACACCTCCACCCCCTTCTCGGTTGCCAGACGAGCCGCCATCCCGATTACCGGCTTACGATTGGTTGGGTTGGTTCGCTGACGGAATTCCCGAATGGACTCTTGAGAGACCTCCGGAAGCTCAACCGGCGGGGGGATAACTTTCAACTTGTGCAAATAACGCTTCAGGTACGGTGAATTTTCGGCGTAATCCTGTGTGTACGTCACGATACGATGGGTGAACTTTGCCGCCAGTTCGTTCATCAAAAGCACCGCCTGATTGGCCGCCCAGCTCAGCAACCCCGGCGGCATTCTTAAATCACAATGATATGTAATGACTGTTGGTTTCTTTAACAGACGGCCTCGTAAAGCGACCCCTGCTGCATCGAACTGGGGCAAATGCAGTTGAATGACATCGTGCTCGCGTACAAGCCGGTTTGCAGTCATACCGAAAGAGGGCATAATCACCCCTTTACTCACACGCCATAAAACCGGCACCCGTACAATCCGCACCCCGGCAACGGTTTCTTCACGCGGCAGGGATTTATCATACTGAGAGGTCATCACGGTTACCGCATGACCGCGCCGGGCAAACGCCTGTGCTAATCTTTCTGCGTAAATCGTCAACCCTGAAGTATGTGGGCGGTAATAAGTCAGGATGATCAGAATACGCATAGGTCTTAGAACAAATCCTGATTGGACTTTACCCATTCATAAAGACGCTGGATACCCTCTTCAACCCCCACTTTGGGTTTCCAGCCCAAGACCTGCTGTGCCTTACGAATATCCGAAATAAATACCCTTTGGTCACCCGGACGCCAATCCCCTCTTTTTACCGGGATATCCTCACCGAGCAATTTTTCAAGCAAAGGGCCAAATTCCTGCCAGACAGAGATTGTAAAATCTGCTCCGCCGCCAATATTAAAAACCTGTCCTGCGGATAACTCTATCCGTTCAATCGCCAGATCATAAACATCACAAAGGTCTTCCACAAAAAGAACATCCCGAACTTGCTTGCCATCTCCATAAATCGTGATGGGAAGCCGTTTTACGGCGGCTATGACAAACCACGCTACCCACCCTTGGTCTTCAATCCCAAACTGGCGGGTTCCGTAGATACAGGATTGGCGCATGACCACTGTTCGTAAACCGTAAATTCGGGAATAATCACGGGTATACTGGTCACCACAACCTTTGGAGCAGCCATACGGGGAATGAAAATCCAGACCAAATGTTTCGGGAATGCCAAAAGGATAATCTACGTACGCATAACGGCTTTCCAGTTCCTTGACCCGAACCTCCTCCATCCCCCCATATACTTTGTTGGTTGAGGCATAAATCACAATCGGGTCACGTCCGGAAAGTCTGGCGGCTTCCAGCACATTGAAGGTGCCCAAAGCGTTGATCTCAAAATCATTGCGAGGGTCAACTACCGAGGTAGTCACTGCAACCTGTCCAGCCAGATGTACGATCACGTCTGCTTCTCGGGCTGCTTGCTGAAGGGTCTGAAAATCCCGG
>DLXG01000169.1 GCA_003448875.1 Anaerolineaceae bacterium | reverse complement strand
GTTGAAACCGTTTTGCAGGAAGCCGGGGGCTTGAGTCTCAGCCCTGCCGCTGGCTAGAACGGACTTAATCTCCTGCCACTCTCTCTGATCTGCCACACCCGTAATATAAGCCATAACCATCGTCCAGTTATTCTGCTGCAAAATTGGTAAAAAATGATTACGCACGGTTCCCAACCGCCGATCATCAATAATCAGCAATAATGAGCGGGGCGGGATATACGCGTTGTGTTGCAAGAATGCTACCAGTTGCTGGGTGGTTATGGTCTGAAATCCCAAATCAACGGCGTGCTGTATAGTCTCTTTGAAGTACTTTTCGGTTACGGTGATGTTGTCACTTACCGTCCCGCCCTCTTTGCGAACGCCGTGAAACATAATCGGCACAACTATCGTACCCGGTTGAGCGTTTTGCGGGTTCCAGCGGTCGGCCAGATACTGGCAGGTATCCTGCAAGTAAGGTACGGGCACGATTCCTTTGTTCAAGCGGGGGGTAAATATTCCTAGCGGCGGTGGGGTTTCGGTAAATTGCGGAGTTGCAGTTGGGGATTCGACCAGAGTGGTTGCCGAAGGCAACGGTCTAAAAGGCGAGGGTGTGGCACTCAGCACCTTTTTTGGGGTCAGCGATGGTGTAAATGGAACATCTGGCGGCAGATCAGCAATGTCTGTACATGCCGCCAGATGGAATAGGATCACCCAGCCAATAACCAGCAGTGGAAAAACGCGTTTACTCTGCCTCACCACGGATAAATGCTTCGGTCATTTCCAGCGCTACCGAATCGCGGAATTGCTTGGGCGGGGTCTTCATAAAATACGAAGAGGGAGCATATAACGGCCCGCCAATACCCCGGTCCAGTGCCAGTTTGACACAGCGAATCGCATCAATCACCACACCGGCGGAATTGGGCGAATCCCACACCTCCAGTTTTGCTTCAAGATTGAGGGGTACCTCACCAAAGGTCGTGCCTTCCATGCGAATGTAACACCACTTGCGATCCGTCAACCACGGCACATAATCGCTCGGCCCAACATGAATATCATCCTCAGGCAAGGTATAAGGCAGCATTGAAGTCACGGCCCCGGTCTTGGAAATCTTCTTGGACTCCAGACGCTCCCGCTCCAGCATGTTGAGGAAGTCCGTATTGCCGCCAAAATTCAACTGATAGGTGCGGTCCAGCCTTACGCCGCGGTCCACAAACAGACTGGTCAATACCCGGTGCAAAATGGTGGCGCCTACCTGACTCTTGATGTCATCGCCAATAATCGGCAGTTTTTTCTGGCGGAAACGCTCGGCCCAGTATTCTGAACTGGCGATGAACACAGGAATGGCATTGACGAAACCGCAGCCGGCTTCCAATACCTGTTCCACATACCATTTGGTTGCCATTTCAGAGCCAACCGGCAAATAACTCACCACAACGTCGGTTTTCGTTTCCCGTAAAATACCCACAATATCCGCGGTGGGGCCGGGAGCCTTTTTGACGACCTGGCTAAGGTATTTCCCCAATCCGTCATGAGTCATGCCCCGGTAGACCGGCACATTCATATAGGGCACATCCGTGAATTTGTAGGTATTGTTGGGATAAGCGAAAATTGCTTCAGAAAGGTCTTTTCCAACCTTTGTGTCCACCACATCGAAAGCGGCGGTGAATTCGATATCGCGGATGTGGTAGCCGCCAAGGTTTACGTGCATCAACCCCGGAATGCGGTCGGTTTCTGCGGCATTTCGATAATAATGCACTCCCTGAACAAGCGAAGAAGCACAATTTCCCACCCCAACGATTGCCACACGAACTTTTTTATCCTTTGCCATATCTCTTGTTATGAACTCCTTTGGAGAATGATTTGTTGTTTTTTGTTTGGACTCAGGAAACGGTTACTTAAGTTGGCCGCTTATCCATTTGCCTGACATTTCAACGAATATAATTGCACCTATTATACTTTTATTTTTCCTTTGATAAACATTATTCAATCCACCTTCACAAAATTCAATTCCAACAAAGATTGGACAATGTTGGCATTACCGATAGAAGTTGTTCTTTTTAATATAGAATCAGATATAATCAAATAAAATCACCAAAATTAGGAAACATTTTTGACCGCATTCAGAAACGTACGGTCCCTATGACCAATTACCTGATGTCCGATGACTCATTTATGGTTTCATCGGTTTACAAACCGAAATTGAATTATCGGATTTTTCTGCTTATCCGTGACCAACAAGAAGCCCACGAACTGACCGAACAGATCAATGCCTTTGGATATCAAGTCAACCAGTTTGCCAAAGTTGATGATTTACTGGCTGCTCTACGCTGGTCTTTACCTAACGCCATTTTGATTTTTGTGGATGCGAAGACCCTCTCCTTTGAGGATTATGAAGAACTGGCCCAAAAACTCAAAAAACAATCCAATCACCTGCCGCTGGTGATCATCAGTACCGAGGATAATTTTGATTTACGCCTGAGAGTCGTGCGCGCCGGCGGGTCGGCCTTCTTTACACATCCGGTAGATATCAGTACGTTGATCGGTTCTCTGGACGAGTTCGCTAACCCAACTCCCGCTGTTCCAAACCGGATTTTGATCATTGATGATGTGCTTTCGCAGGCCAGTTTTTACGCCATGCATTTAGAGAAAGTGGGTATGCAAACCCGCATCGTAACCGACCCGCGCCAGATGATCCAACCCATGATCGAATTCAACCCCGACTTGATTTTGCTGGACATGTACCTGCCCGACTGTAATGGAATTGAACTGGCGCGCATGATCCGTCAGATGGAAAATTTCGTTTCGGTGCCAATCGTCTTCCTTTCTGCCGAGACCGACCGCGAACGGCAACTGGCCGCTTTAATGATGGGGGCTGATGATTTTCTGATTAAGCCCGTCAAACCTGAGCACTTGATCGCCTCAGTTACCTCTCGCATCGAACGCTATCGTAAACTCCGTGCCCTGATGATTTACGACGGCTTGACCAACCTGCTCAATCACACCACCATCAAAGAACGTCTGGTCAAAGAATTGCTGCGTTCAGAGAGAGACAAACAGCCGCTTTCTTTTGCGATGATAGACCTCGATCACTTCAAAAATGTCAATGACCGCTACGGTCACGCTGCCGGTGACCGAGTCCTCAAGAGTCTGGCGCGCATGCTCAAACAGCGCTTACGCCGCACCGATTTGATTGGGCGGTATGGCGGGGAAGAGTTTTCTATAATCTTTCCCAATACAACCGCAGCCGAAGCCGCCTCGGTTGTGGATAAACTGCGGGAAAGTTTTGCCCGCCTGCACCACCTCAGCCCGGATGGCGTTTTTACCGTCACGTTTAGTTGCGGGATTGCGTCTTTTCCACAGTACAAAACCGCTGTGGCCATCAGCAACGCTGCTGATCGGGCTCTCTATCAGGCCAAAGAAAAAGGACGCAACCGTATCAGCATTATCTAATCCGATTACTTAACGGCGAACGGTAACCTCCACCACAATTTTCAACGCATCTCCCTCAACCGTCATGGACTTAACGACGGCACCATCTCCCGCTTCTTTCACCTGATCCTGAATTACCCCCGAAAGGGCTTCATTAACTTTCTTGATCGCGTCACTGGCCAGGTCTACACCGGGAATATTGATTGCAGTCACCTCCACTTTTGGCTGGTCGTTGACGACTGAAAATTTTAATTCTACCTGACCATTCAGCCGCTGACCGCCAAGTACTTGATATTGTCCCCTGGCAACAATCTTATCGGGTTCGATGAATTCAATATCCTCCACTTCAATCAACGGCAGTCTTTCACCCTGCGAAGCGGCAGCGGATTGAGCAGCCGTGATGATTTGTTTGAGGGTCTCCTCCCTTAGCGTAATGGGGACGGTCAACTTGCCATTCTGAAGGCTCAGATTGCAGGCCAGTGAAACAAGTAACAATATCACAGCACCCATCAGGATCATCCAGTTTTTTCGATTCATTACCTAACTCCTTTCATCAGTTTCAAACAATAAGTTTTATGATTTTACCAATAAAAAAGGGGCTGAACGAGGTCAGCCCCTTTACTGGAAAACTCATATTAACCTTATGGCAAAGTACCCACTACATCAAAAGTGGCCAGCACCTGATCAAAGGCTTTAAGATCCGCATCCGTCATGGCATTGAACAGAACCGATACCAGCAAAGAAGTTTTGTTCACCTTGGGCCGGGCTGTCAGCGCCACAAATAAATTACCCGCTCCGTTGCAATTCTTGTACACATCATAAGAACCTTCGAAAGCGTTATCCTCGTATTTTTCGCGATACTCCCATTTACAAGAGGATTGGAAAATGGATTTGTAGTAATCCAACAATTGAATATAACCGGCCAGTTTTGCCACTTCATCCGAAACGCCGAAGAAAATGCCCGGTTCGTCAAACGCATTGTTAAATCGGTCTAAATCGGCAGCAGCGCTGATTGAAGATCCGATGATTTCACCATCCGAAACCCATGGTGAACCATCTACCTGTGTCCATGTAGAGGGAATGGCAACCTGAATCGCCCCGTAATCATCTTGCACGAGCACATAATCGCCATAGGCCTGTCCACCCCCGCCGGAAACGTCCTGTTCCAATTGCTGGGCAAACGAGAAACTAGTTTCCAGTGTTTTTCCGTTCAATTCGCCGGTCAGAAATTCCTGCGTGGAAAATCGTAACACTTCAATCGCAAGGACATCGGTGGCACTGCGGGTTCGTAAAATACTGCAATAGTCACTCATTGTCCCGTCGGTTGCCAGAACCAGATTCTCCAACATCGTAATAATATCGCCAGCCTGCACACCCGTTTTGCCGGCGGGAGAACCAGATTTTACCGACGAAACCCAAATTCCCGAAATGCTGCCGTCCTCAGAAACAACCGCCTGACCGTTGATGCCAATGGATTCGAAATCCTGGCCGGTACGCAATGTTTCAATCACGCGGCGCGCTTCTTTTGCCCGAATGGCAAAGTTCTGATCCAGCACATTGTTGCCCGCATAGTTGATCCCGACTACCTCTCCTTGCATGTTGACCAGCGGGCCGCCGGAATTTCCACCGCGAATGCGGGCATCGTGTTCAATCACCGCCGGAACGGAAGCCCAACTGGTTTCCCCATCCGCATTGGCTTTGGAGACAATCCCCTTCGTCAGGGTGTACTCTGTGTTTCCAAAAACAGGAAAACCGGCCGCATAAACTTCCAAACCGGGAATCACTTCGCCCTCATAGAAATTCAGAAATGGAAAATCTTCTCCCTCGACATCAATCACTGCCAGGTCCCAACACTCAGAAACGCCCAAAATCCGTGCGCTGCGTGGACGTGTCTCACCTTCGATGTAAACCTTCAACAAGGCCGCGCCAGTGACTACATGGTTATTGGTGACCGCAATACCCGAAGGGTCAATGATGAAACCGGTGCCCTGCCCCGGCACGTTAAACACAGTGCCCAGTTCAGGGTCTACGAAACTGCCTTCGGCGACGATCCGTATGGTTGCACTCCGCAATAAACCGAGCACATCCACCGTCTGGGTTGGTGTGGGCTGCGGAGCAGATGTGGGCAATTCCACCGGCGGATTGGTGGGGGCTGTGGTGGGTTGACTGGACGGTGCACACGCAGCCACAAGGCTTAAAATCAAGATAATTGTCCCCAGAAAATAAGCGCGCCTCATATTTTCCTCCATTGGCAACTTAATTCGATTAAAAAGATTCTCATTGTTGATTTTACAACCTAACTATCTATCCGACAAAGGATGATTTTAATTTTCACCCCGTCTGAAAAAATGCGCAATTTGCAGAGAAAATTTCCAATAATTACTGCACTAAAATAGTAAAATTTTCTGAAATACGGGAGTTTTTCTCTGTTTTCGGTAGTTTGGAAACAACTTTTTTTCAAACGGGTGAGTGAAAAATGGAAAAAGTATTAACCACCTTTTCAACGCGGCATCGCTTTCGTTTCATCAATTCATTTCAACTTCAGTTTCCGGTGTTTATGAATTTGCCGTATGCAGGCGCGATTAACCTGAACGAAATCACTTTTGGTTTGTGCGGTGGAATGTGTTTTGCTGCGCTGGATTACTTTTTTAGTGCGGTCTTACCCCCAACTCACCAGACTCCGCAGGAAGTCGATTCAAGATTGTTTGGATATCTCTGTGACCGCCAGCTGGACAGCCTGAAAATAATTACCGTGCTAAAGTTCATGGAATGGATGGTTGCAGATGAAAAACAAATCCTGACCCGGATTAAGCGGTATGAAATACCCAAACTTCGCCGCCTGTTACAAAAGGGTGAACCGGCGGTGCTGGGGCTGGTTCGGGTGCGTGGTGTACAAAGCCCCACCCACAACCATCAAGTGCTTGCAACAGGTTATGAACTTGACCCCCTGCTGGAGCAATTGACAATTTATCTATATGATCCCAACCACCCCAACCAGGATCCTTCCATCCAGTTGTTTCTGGGTAAGAACGCAGCACCCCCACCGCTTGTACAATCCACCGGCGAGCCGCTGTTTGGTTTTTTTGTCATTCCATACCGTTTTCAAAAGCCTCCACAGGTTTAGCTTTGTTGAATTGGTGGCAATTTTTCTTTTTCTCCTTCGCATTTTTACTTGGACGTAAAAAATTAGAATTCCGCCATAGCGGATTCCATTTTCAATAAATTACTCCAAATTGTGTTACACTCATCTCATCGGCGTTATAGCGGGTTGCAGGGAGATCAGGTGTGAAAGAAAAGAAAATTTTGATTATTGGGGGTGGCATCGCCGGTCTCGCTGCTGGCTGTTACGCTCAAATGAACGGTTACAAAACAATTATCTTTGAAATGCACAACCTGCCCGGCGGTTTATGCACTGCCTGGGAAAGAAAAGGTTACACCTTTGATGGTTGCATCCATTATCTTTTTGGCACAGGCGAGGGTCAGCCATTTAACCAGATGTGGAAAGAATTGGGGGCTCTTCAACACTGCTCAATTATTAATCACCACGAGTACCAGCGCATCACTGATGGTGACCACTCACTGATTATCTACACGAATCCCAGTCGTTTAGAGGAACATCTGGTCGAAATCTCACCAGAAGACCGCGACTTGATCCATCAGTTTTGCGAAGGGGTGAATCAATTCACTCAATTTGATATGGAAGTCATGTACCAGAAACCCCGCTCGCTGCTGACAGGTACGGAATGGGCCGAGTTTGGCCGCAAGATGGCTCCATATCTGATTCCTATGGCTCGGTGGGGTCAACTTTCTGCTGGTGAATTTGCTGCACATTTCAAACACCCCTTCCTAAAACGTGCTATAGCCCATATGTTCTCATGGGATGAAGCCCCGGTGATGATGGGAATGTGTCTTCTGGCTTATATGCACACCGGTAATGCTGGTTTTCCAGCCGGCGGTTCGTTAGAGTTCGCCCGTGCCGTCGAAAAACGGTTTCTTGAATTGGGTGGAGAGATTTACTATAACGCGCAGGTTGAAAAAATACTGGTTGAAGATGATGTTGCTATCGGCGTTCGTCTGTATACCGATGAAATCCATCTCGGTGATTGGGTTATTTCAGCCTGCGACGGGCGCGGGACAATTTTCGACCTGTTAGAAGGCAGATACCTCAACAAGCAAATTCAAAGAATGTACGACGGTCACCTGCCCATGCACAGCATGATGCAGGTTTCACTGGGAGTGAACCGGGATTTAGCCGCTGAACCCCACTGGGTAACTCATCTTTTGGATGAACCGGTCTTGATTGCTGGTGAGCCTCATCACGAAATCGGAGTGAAACATTATTGTTTTGATCCTGCTCTTGCGCCACCGGGCAAATCGGTGGTGGAATTGATCATCCGTACCAATTATGCTTACTGGCAGCGTATTTATGGACGCCGGCCTTATGATGAGGAACAACGCCAGGTCTCGGGGATTATCCGCGATTATCTCGAAGAATGGTACCCCGGTCTACATCAACAGGTAGAAGTGGTAGATGAGGCCACTCCACTCAGTTACGAACGCTATACCGGGAACTGGATGGGTTCCACCTGCGGCTGGTTGTTAACCAAAGAAACCATGCCGATGTTGATTAAGGGTATTCCCAAAACCCTACCAAAATTGAAAAATTTTTTCATGGCAGGCCAATGGGTTGAACCGGGCGGGAGCGTGCCGCTGGCAGCCGCTTCGGGGAAGAATGCAATTCAAACCATATGTTCGCTCGACCAAAAGGAATTTGTAGTTCTCTTGTCTTAATTGACTTTCTAAGCCGCTTGGTCACTTATCAGACTACCACAATCCCGAAAATTCCACCCTCTGGCAGAGTATCCGATTGCAAGAACTATCAATCAATAAAATATTTTTTGGATAAAAGATGATTAAAAAATTTATCTGGTTATTCGTCCTTTTAATTTTATGGTTTGGATCTGGTGTAAACATCGTTTCCAGTCAAACCACCGAGCAGCCTCTTGATTTCGAGGAACTCGACAAGTTTATCCTAGAGCAAATGAATAAGCATGGCCTGCCGGGAGTGGCACTGACCATCGTTTCAGGGGATCAGATCATCTATGCAAAGGGATACGGAACCGAAGGCAACCGCCCTATGACTTCGACTACCCCCATGTTAATCGGCTCTCAGAGCAAATCCTTTACTGCACTGGCCATCGCTCAACTGGCAGAACAGGGTAAAGTAGATTTCAACGCACCTGTCCAAACCTACCTGCCGTGGTTCCGCGTTGCCGATGAATCCGCTTCCAGCCAGATCACCATCAATCACCTGCTACATCATACCAGCGGTCTGTCCGAAGCCGGCATCAGCCGCGTTTTTTCACCAGACATCACGACCGAGGAAATGGTTCGTGCGCTCAAGAATGTACCCCTCACCGCGCCGGTTGGAACAACCTTCCAGTACTTCAATTATGGTTACGATATCCTTGGTTTGATTGTGGAAACGGTCAGTGGCATGAGTTATGCCGATTATCTGGACATTTACATTTTCCAACCCCTGCAAATGAAGCAATCCACCGCTGACCCATATGCAGCAGATGGCCTTGCAAGGGGATATACCCGTCTTTTCGGGTTTCCCCTCCCCTGGCGGGAACCCATTCCACGCTATGAAATCCCGGCTGGCTTTATTGTATCTACTGCCGAGGACTTGGGGCGTTATGCCATCGCGGTAAAAAATCAAAATCTACCGGGTGTGGGAAAGTTGACCACCCAGCGAATCTTCACCCCCGGTCAGAATGATTACGGTATGGGCTGGTGGATTGACAATTATACTGGAACAAAACGTATCTACCATGGCGGAGCAAACCGCACCTTCGGTACGGATGTCAACATCTACCCCCAGCGCGATCTTGGATTTGTTGTGCTGGTCAATATGGGCAGTTTGTTTGATCACTACATTTCCATGGCTCAATTACGAAATGGAATCGAAGCGATTCTGTTGGGCAAGTCTGCCGAAGCAGCCGCCAGCGGTTGGTCGGTACGCTGGATAGGTTGGGGTATTGGTGCTTTTGTGCTGGGTTTGCTAATCCTGCATACCCGTAACTTTCTGGCTTTACGCGGTTGGAGGGCGAGAATGAGAACTGCCCGGCGTCAAAAAATGATCTGGGATATTGCCATCAGTTTCTTGATTCCGACGGTCATTCTCATCGTCGTCCTCTCACAGGTAGCGGCATTTTACGGGTACCGTTTCAACCTGATCACGACCCTTGCCTACCTGCCGGGCGGTAATCCCGATATCTTCATTTTACTGTTAGTGGGCAGCCTTCCGGATTATATTCAAGGTTTGATCATACTGATTTGGTCTTTTGGTTTAATGAGGTAAGATTTTACAAAGTATTCCATAAAAGAAAGGGGGGCGGATTTTGGCATCCCTCGATGGGAGAACCGCCGACCCAAATAAAAAAGAGGATGTCGGGTTCATCCTCTCACCTGTCGGGGCGGGCGCAGGTTTTGGCGCATACGCTTTGCCATTGCCGTTGCCGTTCGGGGCGGGTTGGAAGTCCTTGTGTGACCGCAAACCCAGATACACGCTTTCCTGGAAGCCGATGTTCGACACGGCATTCCCCAAAGCGTTGGTGATCGCCCCTTTCATGGCGTAGGCGATGTTGGCGTTCTCGCTCGCACCGGTGGCATGCACAGAGCAGTTGTACTGGATATTCCCGTCAACGAGTTTGTACCAGAAGCGCAGGTGGGTGAGAATGGCCGCATACACGCCGTACTCGTTGCC
>DLXG01000008.1 GCA_003448875.1 Anaerolineaceae bacterium | reverse complement strand
AGAGCCGGTTGGCGGGCGATGACAATAACGCTTACCAAAAGTCCAACCGAGAACAGCCGAAGCGCAAAAGATGTCAATACTTCACGGCGGTAACGATAATCACGGATAATCAGCAGGCCGTAGATGACTTCCACAACATCCAGCAAAGTCCACGATATTGCCAGAGCCAACGGCGATCCACTCAGAACGGACAGCAACCCAATTGCGGTAAAAGTAATCGCTGCCGACCACGAGAGCGGGTTGCTATTGTACTTGAAGCGTACCGGTGCAGTCAGAACAACCGCGAGCAGCAATCCTGCCAGACAGACAGCCAGAATCCAGGCGTTCGCATCCCACCGGAATACGATTCGATCAGCCGAGATCGGATCAAAAGGACGCCAGGCTGGAAAAACCACCTCAGAAGGCAGAAACCAGCGCAAGGCAAAAAACCCCACCCAGCCTATAAAAATACCAATAATTGAAATCAGCCAGGCGTAGCGCTTGCCCTGTTCACTCCAAAATAGCGCGAAGACCGTAGCAGCGAGCAGTAACAGAAAAAAAACCGGCAGGAAAGTCAGCATCGTCAAAGAACCGGGTTGTGCGTACTCCGTTGAATAAAACGTCCCATACCGGCCTTACCCAGCCATTGGTCACCATCCACAATTAAGTTCCCACGCAGGAAAACCTTCTCTGGGAAGCCCGTCAAAGTCCAGCCTTCGAATAAATTGTAGTCCGTACGATGGTGAGACTTTGCGACCCCATACTCCACAACTTTTTGCGGATTCCAAATCACAATATCGGCATCCGCACCAGGGGTCAAGCTGCCCTTGCGGGGATATAAGCCAAAGATCTTCGCCGGATTCGTACTGGTCAAAGCAACGAATTGTGAAGGTGTCAGCCGCCCTTTGACCACCCCTTCACTCCATAACACGGGCAGCCGGTCTCCTACTGCCGGCAATCCGTTCGGAATTTTTGTAAAGTCGTCTTTGCCCAACTCTTTGCCCGGTATTGCGACCGGTTGACCTTCATATAAAATGGGCTTTGTCCCGTCGAAGAAAAACGGGCAATGATCCGTGCCAATCACCTGCAAAACACCCGTTTCCAATCCCTGCCAGAGCCTTTCGTTATCCTCTCTGGTGCGCATGGGTGGAGAACACACCCATTTTGCTCCATCCGGGCGGCGCAGATGATCAATAGTGAAGAATAAATACTGTGGGCAGGTTTCACCCATCACCGGCAAGCCCTTTGCCCGCGCATACGCCAGTTGATCCACCTCCCCCGCAGCGTTCATGTGAACAATGTAAAGCGGTGCTTCAGCCATCGCTGCCAGTGCCGCCCCGCGCAAAACCGCTTCAACCGCCGTCCAGGCCGGACGGGTCAGGGCGTGCCATTCGGGGGTCGTATGGCCAGCCGCCAGCGCTTCGGCGATCAACAGCTCAATCACGTCTCCGTTCTCGGCGTGGAGCATGGTCAGGTAGCCCAGTTTCTCGGCTATACGCATGACCCGAAAGATATTATCATCCGATAAGCGCAGCCGATTGTTGTAAGCACTGAAAACCTTGACAGAGGTAATCCCCATACCTGCCAGAGCGGGCAACTCGGCTTCGATTTGATCATCAAAACGGCTGATATTCATGTGAAAACTGAAATCTATGGCTGCTTTTGGATCGGCTTTCTCCCGCCAGAGGGAGACGCTTTTTTCTATACCCTCTTCTTCCAGAGGGACGAAGTCAATCACAGTGGTCGTACCGCCAAATGCCGCCGCTTTATGGCCTGTGTAATGATCATCTGATGAAACTGTCCCGAACATAGGCAGATCAAAGTGGGTGTGAGGGTCAACTCCGCCCGGCAGCACCAGCCGGTCGCTAACATCTACAACCTGCGTGTCTTCACCAACTGGCAAATCCCGACCAATCAGAGCAATTTTTTCATCCTCAATTAGAATATCTGCCCGGAACATCTCGGATGCCGTTACCAGTGTGCCGCCTTTCAGGATGGTTTTCATCAAAGCCTCCTCCTAGCGAATACCCCATCTAACCCCGAATCCAGTTGATAAACTTTTTTAGCCTCTCGCAACGAATTGCGATCACCCAACATTGCCAGTAAGAGAATATCCAAGCCGTCCAATTGTTCTGGTAATTCCTGAGCCGTATAGGTTTGCTGATGCAAGGCTCGCTCTCGCAACCCCCGCCATAACACTAAGCGTTCCTCATCCCGTACCACCAAATCTTGCAAAGTGGCGGCGCGGTTCAGCCGTTCACCGGTGGTGTAAAGAAAGGTCAACCGCCGCCAACGTCCGGCACGAATCGGCGGAGAAATTCTTTGTAATTCACCTAATTGGAGTTTGTAATACTCTTCATGAGCGCGCGGATGATCGGCTTCCTGCCGGAGCAATTCGGCGCGGGTAGTTAATTCATGACCGCGCACGGCTGCAAGATAGTGAATTCCCCATCGTTCTTCTTCGCCAAAGGCTGCCGTCTGATAAAAAGCAAGATAATCCACACTCAATACTTTTGGGGCGGAACGCAAGGGGATTCGATACCAGCCCAAAACCCGTGCTATTTCCAGATCGCGGGGATGTGGAAGGACTGCTATCAGTACAATAACATCATCCGAAACAATTGAGCGAAGCGGAGAATAGACTTCTGACATAGGGTAATCGTATTATAGCCGAAAGTTTTAGCAGGTATGGGGTGACGCGGCAGATTGGACGATTCCTTGATTGCAAAATGAACGGGGAGGGCAGCACAAGTCACCCTCCCCTTCAAAACCAACACGATAATACTTTTTGGTTACAGCAATCCTGCCCGTTCGTTGAATTCGGTAATCAGGGCATCAATTTCCGGGACTTGTTTCTGGATGTCCGTCCAGTAGTTCGGATCGTACCATTGCGCCACGATTTCCTCGTACGTCTTACCCTGCTGCTCCACCCATGTGTAGTACTTAAGGTTATGGATGCGGCGGCGGTCGGCGTATGTCAATTCGATTAGATGATCGGTGGTTTCGCCATGCAGGTCACGCGCAAAGGCTTCGGCGGCATCGAAAAGGGTAAACTCACCAAACTGCTCGCGGTATTCCTGGATTCGGCTGGAATACAATTCCATCGAGTCAGTCATCACGAACAGCATGATATCATTTTCGCCCATTTCATAATATTTTGCGGCTTTGATGGCCGAAAGCATGTTGGCAATGCCGGAAAAGCCGAACAGGTCTAGCTGCTGCACAATTTCAGCAGGCACACCTTTCTTGACCAGATATTCGCGTCCGGCAGGCTCGTTGAACAGACGCAGGATATTGACCACCGAGTTGTCGTCAATTGCCACCACCATATCGGTGTTCTTTACATTGTGAATCCACGGCACATGCTTATCGCCGATGCCCTCAATACGGTGCGAGCCAAAACCATTTTCCAGCAAAGTCGGGCATTGCAAAGCCTCACTGGCCACAATGACACTGCGCGGGAAGACCTGCTTCATATAATCGCCGCAGGCAATCGTACCGGCTGAACCGGTGGTCAGCGCCACACCCCGATAGGTATCGTGTGGGCCCATGACCTGTTGCAGTACCTCCTCCATAGCATGACCCGTGACTTCGTAATGCCACAGATAATTTCCAAATTCTTCAAACTGGTTGAAAATCATCAGGTCTTGACCGGAGCGGCGCAGTTCCCAGCATTTATCAAAAATTTCCTTGACGTTCGACTCCGAACCGGGTGTCGCAATAACTTCTCCGGCAATTTTGGAAAGCCATTCAAAGCGTTCTTTACTCATTCCCTCCGGCAGGATGGCAATGGACTGACATCCCAGCAAAGCCGAGTCATACGCCCCGCCGCGGCAGTAATTACCGGTAGAGGGCCAGACCGCTTTTTGAGTGGTTGGGTCAAATTGACCGGTAACCAGCCGCGGTACCAGACAGCCAAAGGCAGCCCCAACTTTATGGGCGCCGGTGGGGAACCATTTACCCACCAGACCAATCATGCGCGCCGGAACGCCGGTTAGACTGGACGGCAGTTCAATAAAATTGACACCG
>DLXG01000272.1 GCA_003448875.1 Anaerolineaceae bacterium | reverse complement strand
AAAAGAAAATACTTAATGCCAGCCTCCACCGAACGATCATCGCGGGTGAGAAAACCTGCCATGACATACAAGGGGATTGAGGTGGTTTCAATGGCAAGAAAGAGCAAAATCAAGTCCGCGGCGGAAGCCATCAAATTCATCCCCAGCGTGCTGATCAGCAATAGGGCAAAAAATTCACCGCGTTTCTTCAACGCCTCAAACTGACTGGCGAAGAGTGCCGTTAATGCTGCCGCACTCATAAAAATCATGCGAAATACAAAGCCAGCAGCGTCAAACCGCAGCATTCCGCCCCACTCTACACTTCCCTGCCCTTGTGGCAGAGAAAAGCCAGCCGCTATCCCCATAATGACGAGAATGCCAATACTGGTGATCCAGCCCAGCCATTGAGCGCGCAATTGAGGCTTGTTGAGCCAGAGCAGATCCAACATCAAAAGCCCAAGTGCAAGAATAAGTAGGCCGATTTCCGGAAAGATCGAACGCCACATCTCAGCGGTAAAGGCACTGTTCACCGGGCACCTCCCAGCAAAGCCAAGATGGATTGAACCCCCGGTTCAATCAAGCGGGTTAACAGGGACGGGAACCAACCCAGTAAAATCATCACCAGCGCCAGCATTCCAATGACCAGTTTATCCTTTCGGGTAACATCGCCAACCTGTTGATCAAGTTCGGGGGGTATCTCACCAAAGAACACTCGCCGCACCACCAGGAAGATATAGGCTGCTGTAATCAAGATGCCCAGGATGGCCACCACAGCAACCAGCGGTGCAACCTGCCATGCCCCCATAAAGACCGGAATTTCGGACACAAAACCGGAAAAACCGGGCATGCCCATCGAAACCAGACCGCCAATGATGAAACCAACGGCTGCCCAGGGCATCTTGCGTACCAGCCCTCCCAATGCGCCAATCTCGCGGGTGTGCGCCCGGTCATAGACCATACCGACAATGGCAAAGAAGAGAGCCGTCATCACACCATGAGAAAACATTTGCATCCCGGCCCCCAGCAAGCCATCCCGATTGAGGGTGGCAAATCCGATCAAGACCAATCCCATGTGCGAAACGGATGAAAAGCCGATGACATACTTAAAATCGGTTTGCACCATGGCAATAAAAGCACCATAAACCACATTAATTGTCGCCAGCAGCAAAATGGCCGGAGCCCAATACTGCGCGCCCTCCGGCAATAATTGAATACCAACCCGCAACGCCGCAAAAGCTCCCACTTTCATCTCTACCCCCGCCAAAAGCATTGAGATGGCCGTGGGAGCAGCCACATGGCCATCCGGTGCCCAGCTATGAAAAGGAAAAATGCCGCCTAAAATGGCAAAGCCAAGAAACACAAAGGGGAACCACAAGCGTTGAAATTCAACCGGAAAACCGGCCCGCTCCAGGGCCAGTAAATCGAAAGTGCGTAAACCGGAGCCAAAATAAATTGCCAGTGTACCGACCAGCGCAATCACCGACCCAATGAAAAGATAGAGGGTTAACTTCATCCCACCGTATTCACGTGTCTTGGGATACCCCCACACCACAATCATCAGATATTTTGGAAAGACAGCCAGTTCAAAGAAGAAGAACAACAAAAATAAATCCAGCGCGCAAAATACCCCCAAAACGCTGGCCCCTAAAAACATCAGGAACGAGAAAAATTCGCGCGGGCGATCCTCCACATTCCATGAAACCAGCACACCCGAGAAAATCACCAGCCCCGAAAGCAGCACCAGCGGCAGGCTGATTCCGTCTATACCTAGTTTGTAATGGATGCCGAATTGGGGAAGCCAGGCAGCTTCTTCAATAAACTGATAACCCCCTCGGTTCACATCATAGGTGAAGTACAAAACAAATGATATTAGCAAAACCAGGGCAGCCGCAGCCAGCGCAACCCGCCGAATCCATGCCCGGTTTTCAGCAGGCAGGATTAATAAAACGATCCCGGCTACTATGGGAGTGAAGATCAAAGCGCTCAATATGGGAAACTGCATCACTCACCTCTCAGAACAGGAAGGCTACCGCGCGGTTGATCATATCCAGCAGCCACGCCGGCCAGACACCCAACACCAGCATTAAGAGCATCAACGGCGCGATGATGATGATTTCTCGCCGTGACATATCCGCCAGCTGACCCTGCCAGCGGCTATTCAAAGGCCCATGCAGCACCATCTTCAAGGCTTTGAGAATGTAAGCCCCGGTAAAGAAGAGACCGATCATCGCCAGCGCTGTAGCCAGTGTCAGCACCGGCCAGGCACCCCTCACCACCAGAAACTCCGAGACAAATCCGCTCAACCCCGGCAAGCCCAGCGATGCCATTGCTGTAAAGATCAACACACTGCCGTATATGGGGAGTACAGCGTACAGGCCGCCAAAGTCGTTCAAACCGCGGGTATGGGTACGCTCGTATAAAACTCCCACCAGAAAGAACATGCCAGCCGCGCTCAGTCCATGATTGAACATTTGTAAAACAGCCCCATTCAGGGCAATATTTTTATCCAGCATGCCCACCGGGGAAGTCGTGTTCAACAATGCCGCTGCTGCGGCAATACCCAAAACCACAAACCCCATGTGATTGATGGATGAGTAAGCGATTAGACGCTTGAAATCGGTCTGCGCCCAGGCACCCAGTGCGCCAAAAATAATGGCAGCCACCCCCAAAAAAGCCAGACCGCCAGCATAGATTTGCGATTCATCAGGGAAAAGCGGCAAGACCAGACGCAAAAACCCATACGCCCCTAATTTGAGCAGAACCCCCGCCAGAATCATCGAGCCAGCCGTCGGCGCTTCGGTGTGAGCATCTGGCAGCCAGGTATGGAAAGGCCACACCGGCACTTTGATGGCAAACGCCACCACAAAAGCCCAAAAGGCAATCGTCTTGACCGTTGAAACAGGCAAACCAATCGGAATACTCAATTCACTCAGACGTGGCCAGCGCTGGTACAAATCCAGCAGGTCAAAACTGCCTACGGCCACCCCCATCAGTTGAATTGCCAGCAGCAAACCCAGCGAACCGCCCATGGTGTATAGCACAAACTTTAAAGCGGCATAATTACGGTTTTTGCTGCCCCATTGTGCAATCAAGAAATACATCGGCACCAGACCAACTTCCCAGAACACAAAGAAGAGCAGCAAGTCCAGCGCCAGAAACACGCCCAACATGCCTGTTTCCAATAACAGAAACAGAATCATGTAGGATTTTACCCGTTCTTCAATGCTGTAAGATGCCAGAATAGCCAGCGGGGTTAAGAGGGTCGTCAGCAGCACCATCGGCAGGGAGATTCCATCTATTCCCAGATGATAAGAAGCCCGAATGGCACTGTACCAGTCTGCCTTCTCCACAAATTGAAAGGGCATCGCTGCGCTTGGTTGAGGATTGAAACTGGCCCACACTATCAGCGTGAGGATAAATGGGATCAGAGAAGCTCCAAAAGCAAAATAACGCAGCAGAGTCGTTTTCTCTTTGGGCAGCAACAACATCAACAATGCGGCTGCCGTCGGGGTGAACAAGATCAGGCTGAGCAGATGATTGTTTAGAAAATCCATCCTCTCCGTCCTCCCCGATCAACCAAAGACCCACAGAAAATAGATCAGGATGGCAACGGCTGCGGCCACCCCCAAACCGATGGTTGCATACACCTGAACCCTACCGGATTGTAAGGAACGGAGGAACGTGCCAAAATTGCGAGTTCCGCTGGCAGTCAAATCACCAGCGCCATTGATTACCGGTAAATCAATCCACTTTCGCAGTGAATTTCCCAGCCAGACGCCAAAACCGGCAATGGAATGCAACGCTCCATCAATTATCGTACGGTCTAACCAGCGGTCTGTCAGCGTATCTGCCAGCCAGCGCGCCGGCCGGATAAACATGAACTGGTAGAATTCATCTATGTAATACTTATTTTTGAGCAAGGAATAAATCCCTCCCAATGGTTTTTCCAGCGGGTCAACCGGCTTTAATACCCTGCGATACGTCAGCCAGCCCATCAACAATCCCCCCAATGCAACCGCCACAGAAACCCCTAAGGGTATCAGGCTGTGGTGAGTTTTTTCGCCATGCATAAGCAGCATACTGCCAACAAATTCCTCAAACCAGTTGGGCAGCACTCCCCCTATCAGAGGAAAATACTCAGGAATCCCTACCCAGCCGGCGGTAATCGCAAAGAATGACAGGATCACCAATGGTACGGTCATTACCGGACGAGTTTCATGGGCATGCTCCGCTGACTGGCTGCGTGGTTTGCCCAAAAAGGTCAAGGTGATCTGCCTCATCGTATAAAATGCGGTCAAGAATGCAGCAACCGCCAGCGTCCAGAAAATCAGCATTTGCCCGCTGGCAAAAGCACCGGATAAAATCTCGTCTTTTGACCAGAAACCCGCCGTAATCAATGGGAAACCGGAGAGAGCCAGCCCGCCCGCTAAAAAGGTCCAAAAGGTCAGGGGCATCTTCTTCCGCAATCCCCCCATATACAGCATATTTTGCGGGTCAATTTTCTCTCCTGTGTGTAATACCCCATGCTCCATGCCGTGAATGACCGAGCCCGAGCCGAGGAATAACAAAGCCTTAAAGAACGCATGGGTGACCAGATGAAATGCGGCCGCCACATACGCGCCAACTCCCAGCGCAGCAATCATGTACCCCAATTGAGAAATAGTGGAATACGCCAGAACTCGTTTGA
>DLXG01000155.1:3372-3951 GCA_003448875.1 Anaerolineaceae bacterium | reverse complement strand
CGCTCAGCGCGCTGCGGAAATTATCCAGCGCTATGGGCACAACCAGATTGATACCGAGCACATCCTGCTCGCCTTAATTGAACAACCGCAAGGGGTCATCTCTCAAATTCTGGAAATTTTGAAAGTTGACCCGAATATGCTTGCCGACCGGTTGGATTACATTCTGCGCACCAGCCCCAAAGCCAGTATTTTCGGCGGTGGAGCGGGGCAGATCTTTATTACTCCGCGCGTCAAGCGCATCGTAGATCTGGCAAACGAAGAAGCCAGCCGCTTGAAAGATGAGTATATCTCAACCGAACATATCTTTCTGGCGATTCTCAGCGAACGAAACACACCGGCAGCCCGCCTGCTGGAAAGCAATGGTCTGACCCGTGAGCGCGTGTTGGATGCCATCATGCAATTGCGCGGAGGCCAGCGGGTTACCGACCCTCAGGCCGAAACCCGTTACCGTACACTGGAAAAATACTCACGTGATTTGACCCAGCTGGCCCGTGAAGGCAAACTCGATCCGGTTATCGGGCGGGATAATGAAATTCGCCGGGTGATGCAAATCCTCTCGCGGCGCACCAAGAACAACCC
>DLXG01000155.1:0-3054 GCA_003448875.1 Anaerolineaceae bacterium | reverse complement strand
CGGCGCACCAAGAACAACCCGGTTTTGATCGGTGAAGCCGGTGTTGGCAAAACGGCTATCGTGGAGGGGCTGGCACAAAAAATTGCCAGCAACGACGTACCAGAAATCTTGATGGGAAAACGGGTGGTCTCACTTGATCTTGGCGCAATGATTGCCGGCAGCCGTTTTCGCGGCGAATTTGAAGAGCGGCTCAAAGCCGCCATTGAAGAAGTCCAGCGCTCCGAAGGTGAAATCATCCTGTTCATTGATGAACTGCACACCGTAGTGGGTGCGGGCGCGGCCCAAGGCGCCATGGATGCCTCGAACATGCTAAAACCTGCGCTGGCACGCGGCGAATTGCAGTGTATTGGCGCAACGACGCTGGATGAATATCACAAACACATTGAAAAAGACTCGGCCCTCGAACGCCGTTTTGCACCGGTTTATGTGGATGAACCCAGCGTGGAAGATACCATCAAGATGTTGATGGGGCTGCGCGACCGTTATGAAGCCCATCACAAAGTTCACTTTTCGGATGACGCACTGGTAGCCGCGGCCCGGCTCTCAGCGCAATACGTTACCGACCGTCATCTGCCGGACAAAGCCATTGACCTGATGGATGAAGCCGCTGCCAAGCTGCGGGTGGCGTTATTCTCGCTGCCGCCGGAATTGAAAGAAATGAAAACGGAGATTGAAAAACTCCGCGCCGAAGAAGAACAGGCCGGCATCGAACGCGATTATGAACGCGCAGCCCGCAAAAAAGCCGAGCGTTTACGCCTTGAAACCGAATTCAACCATCTGCGGGATCAATGGGAAGCCGAACATAAACTGGATGAAGTGGTCGATGTGGATGACATTGCTCAGGTTGTCGCTCAATGGACGGGCATACCGGTCAGCCAGATGATGGAATCGGAGGCAGAGCGCTTGCTGCACATGGAAGAACGCCTGAGCGAGCGGGTTATCGGACAGGAAGAAGCCATCCACGCCATTTCGGATGCCATCCGGCGTGCCCGTGCCGGTCTGAAAGACCCGCGCCGGCCGATTGGCTCGTTTATCTTCATCGGCCCTTCGGGAGTGGGTAAAACCGAACTGGCCAAAGCGCTGGCTGAGTTCCTGTTCGGCGATGAAGACGCACTGGTGCGGCTGGATATGAGCGAATACCGCGAACAGCACACCGTTTCACGCTTGTTTGGTGCTCCGCCCGGTTATGTGGGTTACGAAGAGGGCGGTCAACTGACCGAAGCCGTGCGCCGCCGGCCCTACCGGGTTGTGCTGTTTGATGAAATCGAAAAAGCCCACCCGGAGGTATGGAACGCCTTGCTTCAGATTCTGGATGACGGCCGCTTGACCGACGGGCAGGGGCAGGTCGTTGATTTCCGTAACACGGTTTTGATTATGACCAGCAACCTCGGCACCGAATTTGTACGCCAGGGTGGTACACTGGGCTTTTTGAGCGAAGATTCAAGCGACGAGAACCGCGCCCAGCACGAAAAGATTCAGAAGGCGTTGAAAAGCACCTTCCGGCCCGAATTTCTCAACCGCATTGACGAAATCATCATGTTCTCGCCGCTCAAACTGGAGCAGATGTATCAGATTGTAGACCTGCAAATGAAAGAAGTCAGCCAACGGCTTAAAGAACACGGTTTGGATGTGGTTCTGACCGATTCGGCCCGCAAATGGCTGGCTGAAGTCGGTTACGATCCGGCTTTTGGTGCCCGTCCCTTGCGGAGGGCATTACAAAAGCATATCGAAAGCCCGCTTTCTATCAGTGTCCTTTCCGGTCAATTCCAGCGCGGCGACCGTGTCATCATTGATTACAAAGAAGGCGATAACCAGCTAACCTTCCGCAAGGCAGAAGTAGAAATCGAACAGCCTGCGTGATGTGCTCCCCCAAACATGACCATCTGGCAGAGGGTTTACCTCTGCCAGATTTTGGTTTGACAGTTTTTAAGGCCGTCGGTTATACTTGGTCTTTGAGTTAGGTTGACTTGACAATCCACATCAGGGGTTAATCTCCCTGATCTCAGGAGGACAATTTGAAGAAGGCATTGATCACCGGCATCACCGGACAGGATGGTTCTTATCTGGCCGAGTTGCTGCTTTCCAAAGGTTATGAAGTACACGGCATTATCCGCCGCGCATCCACATTCAACACCCGCCGCATTGATCACATCTACCATGACCCCCACCCCAATGGTGGTGAAGTGCGCTTGTATCTACATTACGGCGATATTTCGGTAGCCGAGACCATTTCAAACATCATTTACAACGTCCGGCCCGATGAGGTCTATCACCTTGCGGCCCAGAGTCATGTGCGGGTTAGTTTCGATATGCCCGAATACACGGGGGATGTGACTGCCCTGGGTACCACCCGTATTCTGGAAGCCATCCGCAAGAGCGGTTTTGAGGAAAAATTCTATCAGGCTTCTTCCAGCGAGATGTTCGGCGGGGCAAAACCACCCCAAAACGAAGATACCCCCTTTGAACCCCGCAGCCCCTACGCTGCCGCCAAAGTATATGCCTACTGGCTCACCCGCAATTACCGCGAGGGCTACGGCATTTTTGCCTGTAACGGCATTCTCTTTAACCACGAATCACCCCGCCGCGGTGAAACCTTTGTAACCCGCAAGATCACCCGCGCCATTGCCGCCATCAAGGCTGGCCGGCAGAAATATTTGTATCTGGGAAATCTGGATGCCAAACGCGATTGGGGATATGCCCCTGAATATGTAGAAGCCATGTGGCTGATCATGCAGCAGGACAAACCGAATGACTACGTTATCGGTACGGGCGAATCCCATTCGGTGCGCGAATTCCTTGAAGAAGCCTTTGGCTATGCCGGCATGAAATGGGAAGATTATGTAAGGATTGATCCACGCTACTTCCGCCCCACCGAGGTAGACTACCTGCTGGCAGATGCCAGCCGTGCTCGGCGCGAATTAGGCTGGCAGCCCAAAGTCCGTTTCCACGAACTGGTGCGGATCATGGTGGATGCCGATTTGGAACTGGCTGGCCTACCCTGCCCCGGTGAAGGAAAGCGGATTTTGGGAGAACGCTTTGGAAATTGGCACCGCT
>DLXG01000019.1 GCA_003448875.1 Anaerolineaceae bacterium | reverse complement strand
GCTGAGGAATTCAGCCGTCACGTCCTCAATCTCACGGGCAGTCTTTTCAAATTCCTGACGATTGCCATTGTGGAAAGTTTCAACCGCCCGCCGTGTCAGTTGGTGAAAGCGGACGTGGACTTCTTCCAGTTCCTCAAACTGGGGCAAGTTTCCGTAATGCTGCCGGCCCGGCCCATAATACCAACGCCCCAGTGAACACTGTTCATGGGTTACAACCCCATAATTGTTCAGGCGGTTTTCCCGGCGGGCAATCCGCAGGCGGCGCAGCCACGCGCTGTGTGCCTGCCGCACCAGTTGAAAGCGCATGGATGTATCCCTGCCGTTATCGGTCTGGAAGTTTGCCACCATCTGGATCAGCGTTTGGGCCGTTTCAGCCAGCAGGTTGGCCGAACGTGATACTTCCTCCACCTGAGCGCTCATCTCTTCTGTTGAAGCCGATACCTCCTCCACGGCGGCACTGTTCTGCTCGCTGATGCTGGCGATATTCTCAATCGCCTCGCCCACTTCACCAGACCCGGCTGCCATTTCTTCGGTGGCAGCCGTATTTTCCTCCACCACCGCCGAAACCCCATCCATGGCACTGGCCAGTTCTTCCGCCAGCTGGTCAATTTTCAGCGCAGCCCGGGCAATTTCCTCGCCGGATTGCAGCCCCTGTTGAGAAGCCCGCAGCAGATCATCCAACGCCCGGCGCGATTGATCGGCCAGCCCTACTCCCTGCTGGACTTCGCGGCCGCTTTCGGCCATGGAGCGCACCGCTTCATCCACTGCCTTTTGAATCTCCCGAATCAACGCGGCAATTTCACGGGTTGCCTGGCGGGCCTGTTCCGCCAGTTGATAGACTTCCTGTGCCACCACCGCAAAGCCGTTGATTCGCAATTCAAAATTCTTCAAACTGGAAACATTGAAACCAATCTGAACAATGCCGGGTTGATCGGCCCGCGAGACGCCGACAAACTTAAACACCTCATCGTCAAACGACCGCTTTTGAGATTCCTGACACAAAACGCCGTCTTTCTGATGAATCAACTGCCGGAAAGGATAAGCCTGTTCCTTTGGATCGGTAGGGAATTTCCAGCCAATCAATTTGGAATCATTCGAAAGTACCACCACCCCATCGGCATCGGTTGCCAGCACCATATCCAGATGGGCCGCCTCACCCAATTTCTGCCAGTCGCTGAGCGGGCGTTTATCCCACCCGGAAAGCAGCAAGTGATTGATGATCCGGCATTGAGCCGTCATCATTTGATCAAGCATGACCTCGGTCATCTTCTTGCTTTGCACTTCGGCATGGGCCGCCTCGATGGCAGCATTAATCGCCAGGATGTTGGTCTTGGCGGCAATATCATCAATCGTTTCCAGAATCAGACCAATCTGCCGGGAACGATTTCCCATTTCCTGCACTTTTTGGGTAGAAAGATCAACCACCTTACGAATACGCTCCATACCGCGCGCGGTATCTTCCACTACCCTGGCCGTGTTCTGGCTGGTTTCCACCGCCCGGCTGGATGTCAGCACCTGCTGTTCGGCAGAAGCGCGAATCTCGCGGGCCGCTTCGGTAATCTGATTAGCCACCGCCGCGGCTTTGCCCACCGCCGCGGCCTGTTCCTGCGCGCCGCGCGCCACGCCGTCAATCGCGCGGGTCATCTGATGGATGGATGAACTGGTCTGGCTGACCGCCGTGGCCTGCTGCGTAATTCCCTGCGCGACTTGCTGAATGGTCATGGCAATTTGTGAACTGGCCTGCCCGCTTTGATCCGCCGCATTGGATAACTCATCCGAAGCCTGGCTGACCGTCAGAGCACTGTCGGCAAATTGACCGATCAGCCCCCGCAGTCTTTCGATCATCTGTTTGAGGGTGTTTCCAAGCAGATCATCTGCCCCTTTCGGCTCAACTTGCACGGCAAGGTTGCCCTCCCCTAAGGCCTGTGCCACAGCAGCCACATCTTCCAGATAAGTCTGGGTTTCCAGCAAACCGGCTGCCAGCGTACCGGCCTCATCTTTGCGGCTGGTCAGGCGGGCAATTTTTTCCATCTGTTCAAAGTCCATCTGCAATGCCCCTCGTGCAATTTCCCGCAGATGGGCAGTTACTTCTTCTAAGGGACGGGTGATGTGTAAACTGAGTGTTAAACTGGCTGCTAACGAAAGGACAGCAGCCATGAGGCTGGCAAGGATTAAGACCATGGCAGCCGAACGATAGGTGCGCTGGCTGGCCTGATAAATACTTTCGGCTACTGCCTCATTGGCTTTGACCAGTTCATCGAACGACTGGCTGACCAGCCGCCGGTTCTGAGCCAGACTGCCGCTTTTGAGCGAATCGTACACCACCGAACGGTTGCCGCTGTCGGTCAGCGTCATGGCTTCCAGCACCGCCCGCTGATAAGACGACCAGTAAATCTTAAAGTTCGTCAACGCCTGCACGGCATCCTGCGGCACTTTTCCCTTCTCATACTCCCCCAAAAAAGCGTTAATCGCATCCATGTTATGTTTTAAACTCTCCCGGATTTCGGGACGGTTTTCAGGCAGCATCACATAGGCAAGCAGGTTGCTGTGCAGTTCATACAGCGTTTTGTGGGCTGAGCCAAGGTTCTTGATCGGCAGGGTCTGTTCGAGGTAAATCACCTCAACGCCGCGCTGAATTTGCTGCAAATGGAAAAACCCGACCGCAGAAACCAGCAAAACAAAGACAACCCCCATGACTGCTGAACCAATCAGTTTCGTACGGGTGTTGAAGCGACTCAAAAACACCTTTCCGTCTCCTTTCCGTTGATTGAAAAAAATGAGGGGAGTATTGCCATTAAAGTTATAGGGCTTGACAACGAAAAAATCCATAAAATTCATCTGTTGCCCGCGTAAAATTCGAGTAAAATCCGCCTTGTTGTTCCCATCTCAACCGCAAGGATGCAATTTAATGACGATTACCGCCAGCGCAGTTGAAAGCCGAACCTCCGGCAAAGGCTACACCATTGCCTTGATTGGTGTCTTGATCTGGTCAACTACCGCCATCTTCATCCGCTACCTGACCGCTTACCAACTCATTCCGCCCATTTTGCTGGCTGCCTGGCGGGATTTGCTGGCCAGCCTGACGATGGTGATGGCGCTGGGGTTCTTCAACCGCCGTCTGCTTTACCTGCCAAAATCTCAATGGGGTTTTATCTTGTGGTACGGGCTGGTTTTATCCCTGTTCAATGCCCTGTGGACTCTTTCGGTTGCCTTCAACGGTGCCGCCATTTCGGTGGTGCTGGTTTACAGTTCAGCCGCTTTTACGGCCATTCTCGCCCGCTTTCTCTTTCGAGAGAGCCTTTCATTTACCAAAGGGCTGGCCGTTGCCGCCAGCCTGGGCGGGTGTGTGCTGGTGGCTGGCGCACTCCAGCCCGAAATGTGGCGGCTAAACCCGCTGGGCATCCTGACCGGCATACTTTCCGGTCTGGCGATGAGCGGTTACAGCCTGTTCGGCAAGGAATCCGCCCGGCGTGGGATGAGCGCCTGGACGGCCCTCACCTACACTTTTGGAATTGCTGCCCTCATCCTCTTTTTTGGCAGCCGCTTATTGCCGCCTTTTTTGGGCGGCGTACCAGCCGGCGAGTCTCTCTTGCCGGTTCTGGAGAATAGCGGCTGGGCAGCCCTGATTTTGCTGGCAGTTGGCCCAACCATTGGCGGCTATGGGCTTTACACCCTCAGCATGAGTTACCTGCCGGCATCGGTGGTTAATCTGATCGCCACTCTCGAACCGACCTTCACCGCTGCACAGGCCTACTTTTTACTGGGTGAACGCTTCAGCAGCGAGCAGGTGCTGGGCAGCCTGTTGATTCTGGCCGGGGTAGTAGCCCTGCGAATCAGCGAAAGAAACTGAAACGGTTTAACTGGCCGGAGCGCGGTCTTTGCGGGTTACCCGCAGGACAGCAATTTTGGTGGGATGATTGAACGGAGCCGGATCCACCGGTGGTGGTGTAAGCCGTGTTTCGGGAAAACCGGTTACATCCGGCGGAACGGGAATAATCTCTTCCAGCCAGATATATCCGCTTTGAGAGATTTCATCAAAAATACGAATCAACCCCATGCCGCTCATAAAGAGGGCATTATTGACTACAATCAGCACCCCCTCATGGGCAACCAGCGGGCGTACCTTGTTGATGAGGGGCAAGGTTTTTTCATTAAGGAAAATTTCGGCGCCGCCGGTTCCACTGGAAAAGAAAGGCGGATCCAGAATCACACAATCGAACAACTGTTTGTGCCGTCTCAATCCATCCACTACTTTGAAGAAATCACCGATTAGAAAGTCATCTTCGTTAACCGCCCAGCCGTTCATTGCGTAGGTTGCCCGCGCCACTTCCAGAAAGCGCGGATTCTGGTCGGTTTGCACCACCCGCCGGGCGCCGCCCGCCAGCGCTGCCGCGCCCAGACTGCCGGTATAGGCAAAGGTGTTCAGCACACTTTTCCCCGCCATGTGATCTTTCAGCCAGCGGCGCAGGTTGCGGGTATCCAGATAAAAACTGGCATCCTGATTCAGGCGCAGGTTGACAGCATACTGTACGCCATGTTCGACAATGCGCGTGGTAAGCGCATCTTCATCGCCATAGCGGATGACCCCAAGCCGCGAGAACATGTTGCGAATGCTGCGCGTCTTATGAACCACCGCCGTAATCCAGGGGAATTGCCGGATCAACCATTTTTGCAGTTCAATCAGCAACGGCCGCAAAACCACCGGCTTTTCATGGTAATTGAAAATCACCAGCGTGCTGCCGTATAAATCAATCAGCACATCCGCAAAGCCCTCGTAAAATCCATTGAACAGACGCAAAGCGGATTGATGTTCAGAATCCAGAGATGGCATACGTGCCTGCAATGCACGCTCCACCCGCTCAAATAAAACCTTACCCTCACCCGAAAAATCGCTCATCTTGTGTATTATAACCAGCCAGTTCAGGGAAACCTTACAATTTTCTTAATCCAATCTTTACCAATTTTT
>DLXG01000079.1 GCA_003448875.1 Anaerolineaceae bacterium | reverse complement strand
TAACGGCCTAAACTGAGAGAAGCCATTCCCGCCAGCAGATTCTCCCCTTTGATGAATTCCGTACCACGCACCAGCAAATCATATAAATCTTCCAGCCAGCGCAGCGTTTCTAAAGTATGTTCCCATACGGGCAGGGTATGGGGAGCGGTCTGCTGCACCCCTCTGGTCGTTTTCAATTCTGGAATTAATACTTCCAGTACTCCAAGGCGATCCATCACATTTATGGCAGTATGAATCTGCTGCCCTTCAAGTATTTTGAAAAACTCATCCCGCTGCCGTTCGATTGAACAGTTTGGCAGCAATCCAATTGCTGAGCGCAGCATTTCAATGGTTCGCTTTTCGATTTGAAATTCCAGCTGCATCGAAAATCGGATGGCGCGCAGAACCCGCACCGCATCCTGCTCAAAGGACTGTTCACTGCATGACCGGATGATTTTTTTCCGTAAGTCCTGCACCCCATTCAGTGGATCAATAAGCCGATCCTCTTCCATGAGGTCTATTGCCATCGCATTAACCGTGAAATCTCGGGCTTTTAAATCCTGCTCGATGCGAAAACCCCGCATTCTCGCGAAATCGAGGTAATAGCGCTCCCCCCCTGAATTTTGGAGAATAACCCGGGCAGTCTTCCGCTCATCATCCAATATATAAAAACCGGCTTTCAATTCAGACGCAACCTGACGCGCCAGATGAATGGCATCCCCATTGACTACAAAATCGAAGTCCCGGCTGGGTTGGTTTAGTAAAACATCGCGAATAGCCCCACCCACCAGAAAAATGCGCTGGTTAGGGTGTGCCTGCCGGCGGATTACCTGATGAACAACTGGCTGAGGGAAAAGACTTTCAAAAGTAATTAACATTCCAATAACGGTTCATCCCTCGCGGTAACGGTTTTCATCTACCACACCCACAAACGGCAGGTTTCGGTACAGTTCATCCAGATCCAGTCCATAACCAAACACAAATTTATTGGGAATGGTAAAACCAACGTAGCGCAACGGCACATAGACTTCCCGCCGTTCACTTTTATCCAGCAGCGTGCACACGCATAAACTGCGCGGTTTTCGGGCTGAAAGCAAATCTAACACCGAAGCCAGCGTCCTGCCACTGTCAATAATATCCTCGACCAGAATAACATCCTTATCATGGATGTTCATGTTCAGGTCAAGGGTAATCCGCACCTGACCGGTGGATTCGCGTTTTCCGCTGCCGTAGGACGAAACGGCCATAAATTCAACCGCGTGAGGGACTGTGATATGACGAATTAAATCGCTGAGGAAAAGCACACCGCCGCGCAGAATACAAATCAAAACCAACGCATCCGAGTCGCGGTAATCATGGCTGATGAGCGCACCTAACTCGGCTACTCGTTTTTGCAGCGCATCCGGCTCAATCAACACCTCTGCCAGAAATTCTTTATAATCCCGCATACCTTCCTCCACTGAATGTAATCAGACACGGGGCACTTCATGATGTTTACGGCATCGGGCCTCGTACATTTCAGAAGCCCCCACAGTGATCACCGGGTCATCGTATCGAGCCGGTTTTCCATTCACCAGCCGCTGGGTTCGAGAGGCCGGTTCTCCGCACACCATACAAATCGCCTGCAGTTTATCCACCTTCTCTGCAATGGCCATCAACACCGGCATACAGCCAAACGGCTCGCCGCGGAAATCCGTATCCAGGCCGGCCACAATCACCCGTATCCCACGGTCAGCAAGTTGCTGCACGATAGTGGTAATTTCGTCATCAAAAAATTGAGCCTCGTCCACCGCCACAACCGTTGTATCGTTTTCAAGAAGTTTGAGAATGTCAGCGGCACGCTGAATGGGGATGGCGTTGTAAGCCGTGCCGGCATGTGAAGTAACCTGTTCGGAATGATAGCGATTATCAATGACCGGCTTAAAGACCTGTACCTTCTGACGGGCAATCGTCGCCCGCCGCAAGCGGCGGATCATTTCATCAGTTTTTCCGCTGAACATTGAACCGGTGATGACTTCGATTGAACCTGAATGATGTTTCATGGGCTCCTCAAAGACACAGGATGAGATAGTCTGATTTTACTCCAACTTTTCGCGGCAAACACATCTCGCAATTAAGAAAAATCAGCCCCTTGCGGGGCTGAATGGTCGTTTTTAACCGATTAAAGTTTAGACCACAATATCTTCGGCGGCAGCCGGTAATTCATAACCCAACTGGCGCAGGCGTTTCTTGAGATCAATCAGCGATTTTCGGCCAAATCCTTCCACTGCCAGCAGGGAGGCTTCGCCCTCGGCTAGTTTTTCCAGCACCTGACCGACGGTAGTCAGACCGGCTTTGAGCAGCGCCTCGGTCGGGCGGTTGCCCAATTCCAGTTCTGCCACCGGGCGGGCCGGCGAAGTACGCGCCATCTCGCGCGCTTTTTGAGTTTCCACGAAATCCTGGCGTGCCTGCAGCCGCTTGTAGAAGCGGTCAACCTGTCCTTCCATATCCAGAATACGCTGCTGCTGGCCGGTAAAGAATGGATGGCATTTTGAGCAAACTTCGGTGCGGATTTCCTTGCGCGTTGAACCGGTCCGCCAAGTGTTACCGCACGCGCAAATAACCAAAGCATCCGGATAATAAGTGGGGTGAATACCCTGCTTCATAATCGTCTCACCTTTCTGTGTAAAATCCTCTTGCCTTCGACAGAAACCGGGCGTTCAGCGATGCAAGAGTATTGAAATCATTATTCAGCCTCTACCGGCATGACACTGACGCGCTTCCGGCCGTTAGGCAGGGTCTCAAATACAACCACCCCATCCGCTGTGGCAAACAGGGTATCGTCTCTGCCGACGCCAACATTCAAGCCGGGTTTAATGCGTGTACCGCGCTGGCGCACCAGAATATTTCCGGAGAGAACCAACTGACCGGCAAAGCGCTTTACGCCAAGGCGCTGCGCATTGCTGTCACGGCCATTTCGACTGGAACCACCACCTTTTTTATGTGCCATTGCGCTTACTCCACAAGAATAGAATCAACCTTCAACCGGGTGTACTGCTGGCGATGCCCCGTTTTGACGCGGATGCGTTTTTTGGGACGATACTTGAAGACGACGATTTTCTTGCCTTTAATGTGTTCTTCCACAGTCGTCTTCACCTGCGCGCCTTTTACGGTTGGCGTGCCAACCAGAACTTTGTCGTTCTCGACGACGAGCAACACGGAATCAAGAGTAACCTGATCACCGGGTTGATTGCTCAGACGATCCACTTCAATCGCTGAGCCCTCGACGGCTTTGTATTGTTTGCCGCCACTTTCCACAATTGCGTACTTCATCGTTTTCGTCTCCAATCTTCACTTCGCCGCCTCACCTGCGCCATTTAATTACGCCGATGGACGGGTAAGTTGGGGTACAGTTTTTCGCCCCAGCGCAACTTCAGCCGGGGCTTTTGCGGGCATTATTATACGCTTGGTCAGGTTGAATGTCAACTGTTTTGACCAATTTGTGTTAGTGCAAAGTAGTAA
>DLXG01000096.1 GCA_003448875.1 Anaerolineaceae bacterium | reverse complement strand
CCGCCCGACTCTGGCTTCGCTTGCCCGCCAGTACTGGCGCTACGGTTACTGGAAATGGCGTATGCTGCGCCGTTATCCCCGTTCGCTGCGGTGGCGGCAGTTGCTGCCCCCGCTATTTGTGGTAGTGGTGATATTGATGCTGGTCTTGTCTTTGTTTTTCAGCGCTGCCCGGATTGCACTGGCGGCACTCTTATTAGTTTATTGCTTGGTATTGATCATTTCTGCGATACCGGCTGCTTTCCGAAAGCGTCTATGGTTTTTGTTGCCCGGTGTCCCTCTGGCCATCGCCACCATGCACTTTAGCTGGGGAGCGGGCTTTCTGGTCAGTTTACTTCGTTCTCTGAAATCGTGAGATAATTAACCCGATGGGTACGCAACCTCTATCGCCCCGCCAAGGCCTTCGCCTGCGCCCTACCGAAAGACGCTCCACCCTCTTTTTGGGAGATTTTTTTGTTTCCATCATCGCCCTGTTGTTATCCCTGTATCTGTGGGCTCAGGGAGCAGAATGGTACCGATTTTCGTGGGCATTTTTACAGGAAAGAGTACCGCTGTGGTTTTTCTTTTTGCCGGTGATCTGGCTGTTGTTACTGACCGAGTCATATAGCCCGCGCCGTTCCAGTATCCGTACCGAAACGGTTCAGGAAATTACACTGGCGGCAGGTATCAGCCTTGTTTTATATCTGTTCATCTTCTTTATCTCGGAACCGAACTCTTTACCCAGACGGGGGGTGGGGGTTTTCATCCTTTCTGCCTATCTGCTGACACTGGGCTGGCGGTTTTTATATATTCGTCTATTTACAACGCCGCTGTTCATGCGGCGGGTGATGATTGTGGGCGCCGGACGGGCGGGAACTGAACTGGTGCGGGTGATCAAGGAAATCTGGCCGCCGCCTTTTTATCTGGTTGGGTTGGTGGATGACGACCCCGAAAAAATTGGCGGGAATGTGTTGGGTTACCCCATTCTGGGGGGCAATGAGCAGTTGTTTGATCTGGTGCAGGAACATCAGGTAACCGATCTGGTGTTTGCCATATCCGGCGAGATGAATCCGCAAATGTTCAGCCGCTTGCTGGAAGCCGAAGAGCAGGGCATTGAAGTTACCACCATGCCGACCATGTATGAAGAATTGCTGGGACGCATCCCCATTTATTACCTGCAAACCGACTGGGTGCTGCGCTCATTTGTGGATCAGGTTCATGCCAGCGGCTTTTTTGAACTGGCAAAGCGATTGATAGATATTTTTGGCGGTCTGGTTGGGACGCTCATCATGTTGATGTTTTTCCCATTTATTGCCCTGCTGATTATTGTGGATTCCGGTTTTCCAATCTTTTACTATCAGGTACGACTGGGTAAAAACGGCAGACCATACAATATGATTAAGTTTCGTACCATGAGACAGGATGCCGAAAAAGACGGGGTCGCCCGGCCGGCCAGCAAGAATGATGACCGCGCCACGCGGGTTGGCCGGTTTTTACGCAAGACTCATCTGGATGAGCTGCCTCAATTCATTAATGTACTGCGCGGGGATATGAGTCTGGTCGGGCCGCGCGCCGAAAGACCGGAAATTGTGGAGCATTTACAACAATATATCCCGTTTTACCGGGCGCGCCTGTTTGTCAAACCCGGTTTGACCGGCTGGGCACAGGTCAATTACGGTTATGCTGAAAATGTCGAGATGAATGCGATCAAACTGGAATTTGATTTATACTACATCAAACGCAGGAATTTACTGTTAGATTTTCTCATTCTCATCCGCACTGTGGGTACAGTGGTCGGTTTTAAGGGTCAATAGATCGATGAAAAACAAACCCAATATTCGCAATCGTTATGTTCTGGTTGGGGATTTAGCGTTAATTGTTATTTCGGTAATCGGCGCGTTGATCCTTCGTTTTGAATTAAGCAGTCTGTTTTTTGCCTATCTCCCCTTTGCTTACTGGATGATTGCGGTTGCGCTGGTGGTCAAGCCAATCGTATATTACTTTTTTGGCTTATACCGCCGCATGTGGATGTATGCCAGTGTAGAAGAGTTAAAACTGATCATCATTGCGGTTAGCACAGCCTCAGTGATCGTTGCACTGGTCATGCTCATCCTCTTTACGCGTGGCTTTCTGCCGGGTTATCTGCGTTCGGTATTTGTAATTGACTGGCTGCTCTCGCTGGCGATGGTGGGCGGGCTGCGTTTTACCTTCCGATTTCTGGCAGAAACTCGCCGGCGGTTTGGTGAATTACAGGCCGGGCGTGTAAAGCGGGTCTTGATTGTTGGAGCGGGGGATGCCGGTGCGCTGGTGGTAAAAGAATTGCAGAAAAACCCGCAATTGAACTTAATCCCAGTGGGATTCCTGGATGACAACCCCATCAAACAAAAGCAGCAGATTCACGGTGTGCCGGTGGTGGGTACGATTAATGAAATGACGCGCTGGCTGGAAAAACTGCGTGTAGATGAAGTAATCATTGCCATACCCAGTGCGCCGGGCCGGGTGGTGAGAATGGTGGCCGATGTAGCCCGATTAAAGGGCATTCCCTTCCGTACCATGCCGGGGATTTATGAATTGCTGGGAGGTAAGGTCAGTGTCAGCCGGCTGCGCGAAGTGGATATTACTGACCTGCTCCGCCGCCAACCGACTCGAATTAAAGAAGAATGGATCAACGAGGTGCTGGCCGATAAGGTCATCCTGGTGACAGGCGCCGGCGGATCAATTGGCCGCGAATTATGCCGCCAGATCGCGCGTTACAACCCGGCTGAGCTGATCATGCTTGGGCACGGGGAAAACAGCATTTTTGAAGGGCTTTTAGAACTCAAAGATCACTTTCCATCTCTGACAATCCGGCCGGTAATTGCCGATGTGCGTGACCGGATGCGGTTGAATCAGGTTTTCAGCCAGTATCATCCCCAAATTGTGTTCCACGCCGCAGCCCACAAACACGTTTCCTTGATGGAAGTCAATGTAGAAGAAGCCGTAACGAATAATATTCTCGGCACAAAAAATCTGGTAGATTTAGCCGTTCAGCACCGGGTGGAACGGTTGGTGATGATTTCTTCCGACAAGGCGGTTCGCCCGGCAAACGTGATGGGTGCTACCAAGCGGGTGGCGGAGATGCTGGTGATTGACGCGGCTTTGCGGACGGGGATGGCCTTCTCGGTGGTGCGTTTTGGAAATGTGCTGGGAAGCCGTGGCAGTGTGGTGCCAATATTTAAACAGCAAATTGCACGGGGAGGGCCAATCACAATTACCCACCCGGATATGAAACGCTATTTTATGACCATTCCTGAGGCGGTTTACCTCGTTTTGCAGGCTGCCGGAATGAGCAAGGGCGCCGAAACGTTTGTGTTGAACATGGGTCAGCAGGTACGCATCCTTGATCTGGCGGAAGATTTGATCCGCCTTTCCGGTCTTGAACCGGGCAAGGACATCGAAATTGTGTTCACCGGTGTGCGTCCCGGCGAAAAATTGAGTGAAGACCTGTGGGACGAGGGTTTCCAGTTTCTCTCGACCGAACACCCCGATATTTTCCGTTCTCAAAATACCGAGCCGCTCAGCAGTGAACGTCTGGCTCAATTTGTGGATGAACTCATCAACCTGGCGCGGGAAGGATCAGGCGAAGAAATTATCCAATTGCTTGATCAATTCATTCCGGGCGCGGTCATCCAGAGCACCCCTCCACCGGAGATCACTTCGATTATCTGATGCCTGTACTGGACGCAATTCAGTGGAACAATCTTTTGACCAGATTCCCAACGGCTCATCTGTTGCAAACGGCGGAATGGGGAGAGTTCAAGGCTGCCTTTGGCTGGCAGCCGCTGCGCCTTGCTAACGAAACCAGCGCCGCCCAAATTTTATTCCGGCGTTTACCACTCGGTTTGACTATCGCCTATCTGCCCAAAGGGCCGCTTGGCCGGGATTGGAAAAATCTGCTGGCAGAGGCAGATGAGCATTGCCGCCGCAAGCGCGCCGTATTTCTGAAAGTCGAACCGGACTGCTGGGAGGATGAAGCCGACTGGCTAACTCTGAAGGATTACTTTGAGGGATGGGTCGAAGCCAATCCGATACAGCCCCGCAGAACGATTGAGATCAGCCTGGCGGGCAGTGAAGAAGACTGGCTGAACAGGATGAAACAAAAGACCCGCTATAACATCCGTCTTGCCCAGCGTAAAGAAGTGGTTGTCGAACATTCAAACGATGTGAATCTGTTCCATCAAATGATGATCACCACCGGCCAACGGGATGGGTTTGGTGTTCATTCCCTTGAGTATTATCAACGGGTCTATGAAGCGTTTGCGCCGAAAGGAATGTGCGTTTTGCTGGTAGCAAAATACCGGGAGAGACCTCTTGCGGGATTAATGGCTTTTGCTTATGGTCAACGGGCGTGGTATTTCTACGGCGCTTCCACAAACGAAGAGCGCAATCGAATGCCTGCTTATTTACTGCAATGGGAGGCTATGCGCTGGGCAGCCTCACGCGGCTGCGCGGTTTATGATTTATGGGGTATCCCGGATGAGGATGAAGAGGTGCTGGAAAGCCGATTTTCTGAACGTGAAGACGGTTTGTGGGGGGTGTATCGGTTTAAGCGCGGTTTTGGGGGGCAGATCCGCCGCAGCGCTGGTGGGTGGGATCGGGTGTACCAGCCCCTGCTTTACAAACTCTATCAGCAATTGATTGCCCGAAGGCGGGCGGAGGGGTGAAGGCATGGGATTCTGTCTCCATTGCGGTGCAGAACTGAGAAGGGGCTGGATAGAGAACCGTGAGCGGGAGATGTGTCCCCAATGCGGCTGGGTGCATTACCCTCAATTAAAAGTCAGTGCTGCTGCGATGGTCATTGAAAATAATCGCTTGCTATTGATTCGACGGACAACATCACCATGGCAAGGCTGCTGGTATTTGCCGGCGGGTTATGTGGAAGCCGATGAAGACCCTGCCCGCGCGGCGGAGCGGGAACTGGTAGAGGAAACCGGTCTGCAAGCACAGGTGAATGCACTGCATGGGGCATACTTTTTCGATGACGACCCGCGCGGGAATGGCTTGTTGCTGGTGTATCGGTTAATGCGTACCGGTGGGAATCTGCGCTTGAACGGCGAAGCGGACGCTGCCGCTTTTTTTGATGCAGATCAGTTGCCTCATCCATTGACCGGCGCCGGGCATGACCGGGCAATCGCCGATTGGGTGGCGCAGGTGAAGACTGGTCAGGATGGGTAAATCATGGAACTTGAGCAGTGGAACGACCTGATAGCTGTCTTACCAGCGGCCCACCTCCTGCAAACCCGCCAGTGGGCGGCAGTCAAATCTCGTTATGGCTGGAAACCCCTTCCACAAGTCTGGCGGGATGAA
>DLXG01000051.1 GCA_003448875.1 Anaerolineaceae bacterium | reverse complement strand
CACCTCTTCATAATGGCTGGGGTTGAAAATGACAATCTCCCCTTTGCCCGGCGTCTGGCGGTGACCCCGCCACAGGTAGTCGTGATCGAGTTCTTCGGGGGTAGGCACCTTGAAATTGGCAACCCGTACACCTTGTGGATTGACTCCCTCAAAAACATGCCGGATCACGCCGTCCTTGCCGCTGGTGTCCATCCCTTGCAGGACGATGAGCACTTTATGCTTGTGTTCGGCATATAATAATTCCTGCAATTCTTCCAGTTCACGGTTCAATTCCTGCAGGCGTTCCCTGCCCTCATCTTTTCCGCCATCGAACGAGTCGGTTTCGTCCGGACTCCATTCTCTCAATTGAATCTTCTGCCCGGCCCTCACACGATATTTATCCATCGCCGCAGCCTCCCTTGAAAAATATACCTTGATTATAGCCTCAATCCGGCTGGTTTTTGGAATAAAAGCGGGATGGAACTTGACGTTCCATCCCCTCCTCGGTTTGTCCGCTGACTCATCAAGGCCGGGCGACAAAATCAAAAGTCAGTTTGACCTCATCTTCGGTGTTCAGCACGCCCAGAATGGAAATGGGGCCAACCCCAAAATCGCTCATCAAGATGGTGGTGGTAGCCTTACCCGTCAGGGTCTCGCCGCTTAACTGGGCGGTGATGTCAAAGGCCACTTCGCGGGTTACATCTTTGACGGTCAAATTACCAATCACACGGAAGGCATATGGCGTGGCTTCGCTATAGGCCTCAGGCAGCCCTTCGATACGCAACGGCTCGAAACGGGCAACCGGGTAACGCGCCGACTCCAGCCACTGGTTGCGAATCACCCCATCGCGGCGGGAGGAATCCGACCTGAACTGACTGATATCCACTTCAATCACCCCAATCCTGCTTTCGGGTGGGTTTATCAGATTGGCATACACCTCACCGCGCACTTCGGTGGTAACACCCACGGCTATTGCAAAGCGGTTGTTCTGGTTAATGAACGTTTCACCAACTTCATAGGTCACGCGCGATTCACCCGGCACAATTTTGAACACTCTGGTTTCAACCTGCTCACCACCGGCCGGTTCGGCCTCGCTGGTCTCGGTGGGCAGCGGATCAGCAGTCACAGCCGTTGGTTCTGAAGCGGGAGATTCAGTGGGTACGGCTGGGGGCAGGGTACTTTCGGCAGTCGGATTTTGTTGAGGGGCAGGGTTGGGTGCACAAGCAGCCAGAATCAAGATCAGCAGCACAAACCAAAGGGATACCTGTTTTCGCATAGCACTACTCCTTCGTTGGGGACAAAAGAACTGTCCGGATTGGTCGAATAGAATAGTATAAAGTTTATCTTATAAGTATTAATTCAATATGAAAATATCCCCTCTGTCGAGGGTACAGGTATCCTGCCTCTCAGGAACCCAGTTCCTGGCGTCCGGCCAGGGCGCGCAGCAAGGTATTCTGATCGGCGTATTCCAAATCACCCCCCACCGGTAAACCACGCGCCAATCGGGTGATGCGCACCCCACTCTGCGCCAGTTGCTGCTGAATATACAGCGCGGTAGCGTCCCCTTCCATGCTGGGATTGGTCGCCAGAATCACTTCTTTAACCTTACCGCTCCTCACTCGTTCCAGCAGCGGCTTAATTTTCAGATCATCCGGCCCGATCCCTTCAATCGGCGAAAGCACACCGTGCAGAACGTGATAACGTCCAAAATAACCAGCAGTGCGTTCCAGCGCCAGCACATCCAGCGGTTCTTCAACCACACAAATGACCCCCTCATCCCGCTGAGGGCTGGCGCAAATATCACAGACTTCTTGCCCGGCGCGGGTGATGTTAAAGCACACCTGACACAGACCGGTATCACTTTTCAGCGCCAGCAGCGCTTCGGCCAGCGAACGTGAAATTTCCTCCGGCGCCCGCAGCAGATAAAAGGTCAGCCGCGAGGCTGTCTTTGGCCCGATACCGGGCAAACGCTCAAAAGCCAGCGTCAAGTTTTGAACAGCATCCGGTAAGATTGGCATTCCAACCGCTCAATCAGAGACCCAAACCAGAAAGCCCGCCCGCTAAGGGGCCCATGCGCTCCTCAGCCAGTTTGCGCGACTGCTCCAGAGCCATATTCACCCCGCTCAGCAGTAAATCCTGCAGCATCTCCACATCGGCATCCTTAAGTAATTCGGGGTCAATTTCAATGGCTTTACACACCTGAGCGCCGGTCATGGTCACCTTAACCGCCCCACCGCCCACTGAGGCGGTGACGGTTTCTACTTCCAACTGGGCCTGAGCGGCTTCCATTTGTTCTTGTAATTTGCGAATCTGCGCCATCATACCGCCGCCCATCCCGCCTCCCGGCGCAGCACTCCGATTAAAACCTTTTCCTTTTGCCATGCTTACCTCCTAAACTCTCTTTATGCTGACTTATTCTTTATGCACAATTTTTCCACCCAGCCGTATTGCCGTGCTGACCATCCCGTCGGCTTCAATGTCGGCATCCAGTTGTAGCTGACTGCCTTTACCCTGCACCACAAT
>DLXG01000252.1 GCA_003448875.1 Anaerolineaceae bacterium | reverse complement strand
GCCCGCAATGCGCTGCCGAATTGGAGACCAGAACCATCTTTGGTAAGCCGCGTCCGGTCTGCCCGCGCTGCGGTTTTATTTACTTTGCCGACCCCAAAGTTGCTGCCGGCGTTTTGGTTGAACAGGATGATCAGGTGCTGCTGGTTCGTCGGATTAATGAACCGCTGCAAGGCTTGTGGAGCATCCCTGCCGGTTTTGTGGATGCCCATGAAGACCCTCAGCAGGCGGCCCTGCGGGAATGCCGCGAAGAAACCGGCCTGGAAGTCAAAATCACCGGCCTCGTTGATGTGATTAACGGTCGGGAACACGAACGCGGCGCCGACATCATCATCGTCTACCGCGCTGAGGTAATCGGTGGCAGTTTACTGGCAGGTGATGATGCCGATCAGGCAGCCTTCTTCCCGCGCAGTCAATTACCGCCGCTGGCCTTCCGCGCCACGCGGCGCGTGTTGGGTGTGGAATAGCGCCCCCAACATCCATCGTTCACGACCGCAGTACCTGTCCATCCTCTGTGGAGGTAAGGCTATCGGAAAATTGTTAGTAAATTGAATAGTCCGCGTGGTTTTATTTTTAATGTTCCGTGCTATCATTATTAATACATGGCTGAAAATCCAGATCGAATCTTGATCGCTGAAAGCGACCCGGTGATTGCTGACTTTGTGTCGCGTCAGACCTTGCAGGCGGCCGGTTATCAGGTCTATCAGGTGAGCGATGGGGCTGCTGCCCTCTCTCGTGCCGTGCAGGTTATGCCGGACGTCATCCTTGCCGACCTGGAATTGCCCGGCCTGAGCGGTAAAGACCTGCTGGTGGGTCTGAATTCGCAGGGTGTCAACATTCCGGTCATCTTGATTGCACGGAAAGGCACAGAAAACGAGATTATTCAAGCCTTCCGGTTAGGCGCAGCCGATTATGTGATCTGGCCGGCACGCGAGGCAGAAGTGCTTTCGGCTGTGGAGCGCAATCTCTCTCAGGTCAGAGAGCGCCGCGAGCGGGAGCGACTGGCTGTTCAGTTGCAACAAACCAATCAGGAATTGCAACAGCGCATCCGTGAACTGACCACCCTTTTTTCGGTAGCCAAAGCCGTCACCTCGATTACCGATCAATCGGCGCTGTTTGAAAAAATCCTCGAAAGCGTTACTCAAATTACCCATGCCGATGTTGGCTGGTTCCTGCTGCGCGAAGAGGCCGGCAAGCCCTTTATACTGGTCGCTCAGCACAAAATCCCCCCCTCGCTGCCGGTGCGTTTGAATCAGGCCTGGGATGACGGCATCAGTTCACTGGTTGCCATGTCCGGTGAACCGTTAAGCATTCACGGCGAGCCACTCAAACGGTTTAAAGTTTCGGTGCTGGGTCAATCGGCTCTGATTATGCCGGTCAAGGTTTCCAAACAGGTCATCGGGCTGCTGACGCTCATCCGCCGCAAGCCTGAACCTTTCCGCGAAAACGAGCAGCGTCTGGTTGAATCGATTGCCGATTTTGCCTCCATCTCGCTGGTCAACGCCCGGCTTTTCCGCGTCATGGAAGAGCGCGCCCGCCAGCAGCAATCCCTTGCCGAAAACGCCCTGACCGGTGAAAAAATCACCATTGAATTGCTGCAAAAAGTAAAAAAAGAACTCCGTCAGGCAGTTGAAACCCAGTTTGGTGCGCTGGAACGCCTGCTTCAAGACCCCACTATCCGCTGGTCGGCTGCTCAGCGCGAAAACCTGACCGTCCTGCGTCAGTCGCTGGACACCTTGAACCAGTTATCCGAAGCAATCACCCCCATCCAATCCCCGCGCAGCCAGCGGCCCGCCCGCGAGGTGAACCTGACGGAGGTCGTACGAGTAACCGCCGGTCACTTCCTGCCATTTTCCCAAAAGAGCAACCTTTCCCTGATCACTGACCTGCCGCCTCAGCCGGTTTACGTGCTCGGCGATGAGCGGCAAATCGCCCAGATCCTGAATGGGCTGGTCAGCAACGCCATTAAGTTTTGCAACAGCGGCGGTCAGGTGCGGATAAAACTGGAAAAAACCAATGGGAAGGATGCTCACCTGATCGTCAGTGACAGCGGGCCGGGGCTGGATGCTCAGGTGGCTGCCCGTCTTTTTGAAAGCGAAAGCGGCAGCGAGCAAACTCAGCCGCGCCGTTTTGGTGGTTTAGGCGTTGGAATGAAAACAATCAGGGAAATGGTAAACCGACACAATGGTAAAATTTGGGTGGAAAGCAAACCCGGCCAGGGTACCCAGTTTCATGTCATGCTGCCCGCCCGCTAATCGGTATAATGTTAGAGGGGCACGAAACCGTTCATGAATAATCCTAACAAAGACCAGACCATCCTCGTCCTGATTACCGATCCGCAGATCACCTATCTGCTGGAAAGAGTGCTGCAATCAGCCGGCTTTACGGTGGTGATTCAAAACGATGTCGAAGCTGCCTTCCATTACGCAGAAGATAATCGCCCGGCGTTGATTGTGCTTAGCGAAACCCTTGAACAGGGCAAAGGTCTGGAAGTTGCCGGGAAGTTCATTCATCAATTCCCCGCCATTCCAATTGTTCTTCTGGTGCAAAAAGACACACCCGAACTGCTAAAGAAAGCCTTGCGGCTGGGGGTGAGTGATTACCTGTGCCTGCCCCTGCGCACCGAGGATATCCTCACCTCAGTCCAGGAAAGTCTCAATAAAGTACGACAATCACGCGATTGGGTCTTGCTGGAAGCCCGCCGCGCTACCGATCGTCTGCGCCGCCGCGTGGACGAACTGGAAACGCTGGCAAGACTGGGGCAGTCCATTACCTCATCCCTCAATTCGGATGAAGTCCTCTCAGCCATTGTTGAAGCCGCGGTTGAACTTACCGGCGCTGAGGAAGGCAGCCTGTTGCTGCTGGATGAGGAAAGCGGCGAATTATACATGCGCGCCGCCAAGAATTTTCAAGAGGATTTTGTCCGCACTTTTCGCCTGCCAATTCA
>DLXG01000115.1 GCA_003448875.1 Anaerolineaceae bacterium | reverse complement strand
GAGCGGTACAGGCCGTTTTCTACCGGTTGAGGTGTGTAATCGCGTACCCAGCGCATATACTCTCCGTATTAAAAAGACCTCAAAGATGCGTTTGCCCCTGCCGGTTAACCCGGCTTGCACCTTTGAGGCCGATTACAGGTGATGTCGAAGGCTGCGTGCTCCGCCTGCGGGGTTTAGTTTACCATAAAAATCTTGATTGCATCAAAAACAAAAAAGCTCTGAAGGATTTGAGTAAGTTCATTAAAAAAAGATATAATACCTATGGTCAAAAATAAATATAACATAATGGTAATGATCAAGCAATTGATAAGCACGAATTTAAACTGGAGGAATTTGAGGAATGATTCAGCAGGTAAATCTAACGTTACCGAGAATAATAAAACCAACGAGTCAATATTACCAAACTAAAATTACCATTGGTACTGATAGAACTTGTTCATGTCCTCCAAATCACCTTAATTGTCTTACCCCAAAAGAATGGCTAAAGAGTCAAATTGGGGTGTGGCAATTTTTTTATGAGAGCAGAGATATTAGAGATAAAAATGTACATCCTGCTACTTTTCCAATAGCATTAGCAAAAAAGGTGATCAGTTTGTTCACACATGAAGGTGAATTGGTTCTTGATCCTTTCGTTGGAAGCGGAACGACGCTTGTTGCTGCCAAGGATCTAAATCGAAATGCCCTGGGTTTTGATTTGCAAGAGAAATACATTGACTTATGTTTTGAGAGACTTACTGTTGATAATTTTTTCAATCAAGCTCAACAAATTGCTATACAGGATGATGCATTTAATATCCCAAATTATATTGATAAAGATAAAGTCAGCTTGATCTGGACCTCTCCGCCTTACGCAAATTTACTTAATCGAAAAAGAAAAAACAAATCCAGACGAAATAGAAAAAATGAACAATTAAACAAGATAGAACAATACTCCCAGGATCCTCGCGATTTAGGAACAATGGAGTTGGAAGATTACACTAAAGCTATGGGAGATATTTTCGAGAGATTGCTTCCTCTTCTCCGTCCGAAAGGTCATTGTGTTATTAATGTGCCGGACATGTGGTGGGAAAATGAACGTATCACCATCCATGTTGCCTTAATCAATGAATTACGTGAGCGGGGTTATGAACTAAGAAATACGATTATCTGGGATAGAACAAACATTGTAAATAAAATTGGCATTTTTGGCTATCCCAGTAATTACATAACGATGGGCACCACATTTGAATACTTGCTTGACTTCTGGAGGCCACCCGAATCATGAAAATCTATACTAAAAATGAACTTCTTGATGAGCTCAAGAAAATAAGGGACAAAGGTTGGATTAAAAATGCTAGGTACGGTAATGTTGGTGGAGTAGGAAATACTCTTGAAGATCTTCTTGGCATAGAAGAAAACAACTTGCCTTTAGCTAATGCTTCGGAATGGGAACTCAAGTGTCAAAGAGCAGATACAAGTGCCTTAACAACTTTATTTCATATGGAACCATCCCCTCGGGCGGTAAGATTTGTACCTAAAATTCTTTTACCAAAATATGGGTGGAAACATGAATTGGCTGGGTTGAAATATTCCGCTAACGAGATGAGCTTTCGCCAAACTATTAATGGTGCAGGGAGGACAGATAGAGGTTTTATGATAAAAGTTGACCGAGTAAACCGAAAGATACTTGTTTCATTTGATTACACTTATGTAGATAATAGGCATAAAGATTGGTTGAATACTGTTGCGAGCAGGGTCGGATTAGCAGAACTTAATCCGCAACCCTATTGGGGTTTTGATGATTTATGTCATAAAGCGGGAACGAAGTTGCTTAACACTTTGTATATTGAAGCCGATGTCAAGGAAATCGAAGGTGAGGAATACTACCATTATAAAAAGATAATGGTACTGCAAGGGTTCAATTTTGAAAATTTCGTTCGGGAAATTGAAAAAGGAAACATCTTGGTTGACTTTGATGCACGCACCGGTCACAATCATGGTACAAAGTTCCGCCTAAGACAAAATATTTTCCCAAATTTATATTCTGTGGTTGAAGAAGTTTAAGGGATAACTATAATTTCTTCAAGAATTCTATTCCCAAATGCCTTCTCTACGTCAATCGAAGGAATAATCCCTGCCTGCACCAGCATCTCGGCCAGAGCGGACCACTGTTCGAGGGTCTGCCAGCCGTAGCCGTACTGTTCGGTCGTGGCGCTTTTAGCGTCGCGCAGTTCGCTTTCCAGCATGTAGCGCATGTGCTGGGGATCGGCCTGCGGGCCGGTGTATTTCAGCACAATCTCCACCGCCTCATCCGGGTTCTGCTCGGCGTAGCGGATGCCCTCCAGCGCGGCTTTGAGGAAGCGGCGCAGGGCTTCGGGCTGTTCCTGCAGGATACTTTCGGTGGTGACGTAAGTCAGGCCGAGGGTCGGCACGCCGTAATCGGCGGCGTCCCAAAGCGTCAATTCGTAGCCCCACGAGCGAATCAGGTACGGTTCGTTGGACTTAAAGACCGGATAGACATCCACCTTGCCCTCGGTGAGGATACGCGGGTCGAAGCCGACATTGACCAGTGAAATTTTCTCCGCATCGGCGCCGGCGGCTTTGAGCAGGGCGAACAGGTCGGGTGGAGGGGTGCCTTTATAACCCACCGTGCGGCCTTCCCAATCCCTGGGCGTTTGCAAGCCGGAGGAAGCCAGCGCGGCGTAGGCCTGCTGGCCGCGCTGACCGATCAGCGCGATGGAGACCAGCGGCAGGCCCGGATCAGCGCGCCGCTGTAACAGGACGGCGGCATCCTGTGTCGTCACCTGCACCTTGCCGGCGGTGAGCAGCTGCAGATGCTCACCTTGGCCGGCGGAATGCTCGATGGTCACATCCAGCCCCTCGCGCTCAAAGAAACCTTTTTCTTTGGCGACATAAGCACCCACAAAAGGCAGATTGGCCTGGGGCTTGTAACCGGCCATGAAGGTCAGCGTCAGCGGCCCGCTTGTGGTTGGGGTTGGGGGCGGAGCGGCGGCTGTGCAGGCGGACACCAGCAGAATGAGAACGAGGATCAGTGAAAAAGCAGGAATGCGGTTCATGTTCACCTCTCAGGCTTCGGGGTGGGATTGCCAGAAAATGACCCGCCGCTCCAGCCAGACCGTCAGGCGGTAGAGCAACATGCCGGCGGCGGCGAGGATGAAAATGGCGGCAAAGAGGAAGGGCAGATTGAGATTGGTGTAGGCCAGCCACATCACCCGCCCCAATCCGCCGGATGCACCTGTCCACTCGGCCACAACAGCGCCGATCAACGCCAGCGGGGCGGAGATTTTGAGGGCGGCAAACAGGTAGGGCAGGGCATTGGGCGCGCGCAGGTGGCGAAAGACCTCGCCGCGCGAGGCGTGCCATGAGTGGAATAATTCCAGATGATGTCTTTCGGCTTTTTGCAATCCGCTGAGGACGTTGACCAGCACGGGAAAGAAGGTCAGCAGGGCGGTGATGAGGATTTTAGGCAAGACACCAAAACCAAGCCAGATGGTCAGAAGCGGGGCAATCGCAACCAGCGGGGTGGATTTGAGCAGGATGGCCAGTGTCATCACGCCCTCTTCCAGCCCGGGCAGCAGGGTGAGCAGGGCGGCGATCATCACCCCGGCCAGCAGGCCGATCAACAAACCGGCAAAGGCTTCACCCAATGTCAGCAGGCTGGCCTGGGCGTACAGTGCGGGATGTTCAAAGAGGGTGCGCAAAATGCGGCTGGGGGCCGGCAGCAGGTACACGGGAACACCTAACAGTCTGACTGTTGCTTCCCACAGCAGCAGGAAGGACAGGACGATCAGAAGGGCAATCTGCCCGCCGGTGAGTCGCCAGCGCCTCATGCGTAAACCTCCACGGCCTGATTGAGCGCGGCGCGCACCTCACGCAGCAGGTCTTGAAAGGCAGGCGCATCCTCACGGCGCGGGTGGGGTAAGTCAACAGCGATATCGGCCACAATTTGCCCGGGCGCGGCGGAGAGAACGATAATGCGTCCGGCTAAACGCAGTGCCTCGTAGATATTGTGGGTTACCCACAGCACGGTTGGCTGGGCGGGCTGCCACAGTTCCAGCAGCATCTCGGCCAGCTGTTCACGGGTGATCTCGTCAAGGGCAGCAAAGGGCTCGTCCATCAGCCACAGACCGGCGTTTTGAATCAGCAGGCGCGCCAGCGCCAGCCGCTGCTGCATACCGCCGGAGAGCGTGAAGGGGTAGGCCTGAGCGGCATCTTCCAGCCCTACCCGCTGCAGGGCTTCGTGGACGCTCATTTGATGATTGAGACGGGTGGCGAGCAGTTTGCGGGCAAGGGCGATATTGCCTTCTACCGTCAGCCACGGCAGCAGGGCCGGGCTCTGAGCCAGCCAGGCCACCTGCCGGGCGGCGTTGGCTTCGGCAGGGGTTTGGCCGTTCAGGCGGATATGGCCGCTGGTCGGCTGGAGCAGGCTGGCGATCAGCCGCAGGAGGGTGGACTTGCCGCAGCCGCTCGGGCCGATGATGGCGGTGAACTGACCGCTGGGAATGGTCAGGGTCAGGTCAAGCAGCGCCGGGCGCGGCTGAGGGGTGAAAAAAGTGTGACTGAGAGCGGAGATTTCGACTTTCATTGGCCGTTGGGTTCGTTCTTCCGTGGGGTGGCGGTCAGCAATCCTTTCCAGCCGCGCAACGATTCGGGGATGATTTGAAAGACCTGTTGAATCTGATCGCCAGAGGGAGAGAGCGACGCATCTCCCAGATAGCGTTGAGAGAGGCGCTGAAGCAAATCGGACAGGCGCGGATCATCTTTAGCATACGGCAGGGCTTCTGCCTTCCCCCGTGCCGAAACACGGCGGAGAGGCGGCCAAGGTTCGTCAATGGTCAGCGAGGCTTCCGGGTTGTTGAGCAGGTACTCGGCCCACATCGAACCCTGCCAGGCAATCAGGTAAAAGGCGTTGCCGTCCCATTCCTGCCAGACAGGGATGACATGCGGTTTGCCATCCGGGCGCAGGCAGGCCAGACGGGCCGTCCATGGGCCTTGCAGAAACTTACGGATTTCCGAGGGGGTAAGCGGCGCTTCGGGGCTCAGCCCGGCAACCGGGAAGACCTGATAGGGGGTGTAGGTAGTGGCTCCCAGACGATAGGAGAGGCGGGCTGCCAGTGCGCGCAGTTCCGCCAGCCACTGGTTTATCAGAGTTTCCTCCGTCCAGCGGAATGCCGGCGCGCTCAGCAGCAGGGCAGCCTGTGGATGAACCCCATCCGGGCAGATCGGCAAAGCCAGTTCGATCACCTCAGGATTGACCTCGATGACATAACCGTTTTGAATGATGGTGGTTGAAGGCGGAGTATGAAATATCTGCTCGGCGGCTTTGCTGGCGGTAAGCACTTCGCCGAGCGGGTAGGCGCTGCGTACCGTCTGGCGGCTTTCTACCTGAGCCAGCACCAGAACTCCCTGGGCAGCCGGCACACCGATGAGCAACGTTTCCGGGCAGGGGTGATGGCGAGTTTCCTGGTAGAAGGCATCCATCAGGGTTTGATGAAACTCACTGCTGGTGGTACGCCAGGCTACCAGTCGCGGGCCGGCACGGTAACGCCCGCGCCGTTCACTCTGTTCAAGGTAGCCGGTGTTTTTCAGGGTACGCAGAAGTAAAAACAGTGCCCCCCGCGAAATACCCAGATGAGGCAAAATCTCCTGGGGGGTGAGGCCTTCGGGATGGCTGAGGAACAACTCCACCAGCCGTAAAGTACGCACAGCAGTTGTGACCAGCGAATCGTTTTGCATTTTATGGTTTTAATAACTGAACTTAGGTATAATTTTATGGACTGTGTTGATTTTGTCAATGGGTAACTCGAATTCAAATCTCATCCACCTGCGAAGTAGCAGGGTTATCTAGCAGAGAGTTGCGGTTGGCGGCTTAAGGTTTAGGAGAAAAAATGTTCCCCTTGGTTACGAGTGATTTGAAGAATAATTCGGCGCTTCTAATCGGAGTCTTGATTGCTGCGTTGTTGCTGGTTGTTTTACTGTTACCCGGGCCGAATCATCCAGAAGTGGCGGAGGAACGACTGCTGGATGACCCGGCGCTGGGCAGTCCTGACGCTCCGATTGTGTTAATCGAATATGGCGACTACGCCTGTGAGGCCTGTCGTGTATGGCATCGCGCACAGGTGCGCGAGGGTTTGTTGGAGCGCTACCCTGATCAGATACGGTTTATCTGGCGGGATAATGCCCGGCGCAGCACGGCTTCGATCAAGGCGGCTGAGGCTGGTCAATGTGCCCATAACCAGGGGCGATTTTGGGAATACAATGCCCTTCTGTTCGAGGCGGAATTGGGGTTAGGTGTAGATGCTTTGAAAACCTATGCCTCGCGGCTGGGGTTGGATATGGACACCTTTAATCAATGTCTGGATGGAAACGAAATACGCCGCAAGGTGGAGTTTGACATGCGCCGGGCGGGGGAACATGGCTTTAGCACCACTCCGGCCTTCTGGCTGAACGGCGAAAAGATCATCGGCCCTCCTCCGCTGGATTATTTAAGTGAGATCATCGAGAAAAAATTGGGACAGCGTTGATTCGCTCTTTAGCGCATAGCCGACAATTTGTATGACAATTATCCGCCGCTGTAATTACAAGTGTTATTGACTGACTATTTTGGATTGGCTATAATAAAATTACTTCACCCTACACAGCTTCATAAAGCACTACCATTTTTTGCAACAATTCATTAGTAAGACCCGTCCAGCAGGTATAAAAGCCTTGCGGGTTGTTTTGTTTCCATTTCTCAAAATTGCCCAAAAGCGATGAGAGGATGGAAACCTTCCATTAATCCCACTTTTTAAGGAGCAAACCAGATGAAACTTACTCCCCCAACTCCCGTATCTGTGGATACCTTAACCATTGACGTTGGCGAAGTTGAGGCGATTTTGCAGGGTTATCCCATGCAGTTGCCGCCCTGGCCGGAAGCCACCTTCCTGCTCAAAGACGGCCGTACCCTGTATCTCCGCTCGATGACCGAGGAAGATATTCCCACCCTGCTGTCGTTCATGGAGCGGGTGATGAAGGTTGAAAAAGATTTTTATGATATTGTGGGTGTGCGTGTCTATGGCGAAATTCTGGCGGTTAAGCGCAAACGCATTAAGGATGCCTTCACCATTCTCGGCTTAATTGATGGTGAATTTGTTGGCTTTGCCAACGGACGATTCTGGAATAAAGATTTAGCAATCAGCCTGCACACCATGGCCTTTTCTCGCCGCGGGCGGGTAGGCTGGGCGATGTACTATGCCAAGACCTACTATGCCATGGAAATCTGCAAAGCCAAAGAGTGGTGGTCTACCTTTGAAAGTTACAACGGCTGGCGCATGGCCGGTCTGGCGATGGCGCAGCCGACCAAGCCGTGGCCGGAATATCAGCATGAACTGGGTGGTGCCAAAGTCTTTTATGTGAGTCAGGATCACTGGAACCTGCAACTCAAGCAGTATCTGGTGGATGCGGTCGGCAACGACCTCAACTTTGATGTACCGGAAGAAGTACGCAAAGCCAATGCGGTGCTGCGCGTTCCGGAAAATTTGGAACTTTAAAGGTTTTCGCGCTGAATTCAACCGGCCTGAACCGATTGGGGGCGGGTCAGGCCGGTGAAAAGCGATCCTCTACCCTCACAAGGACAGATTGACTCTGGTTTTTCAAAGTGATATACTCGAATTGTCAGTTGTCCAACATTTATTCCCCAAGCAGATCTCGACTGAGTTCTTCGGTGCCCTCGCACGATCGAAAAACTTATTCCAATCTCCACCCTCACAAGAAAAATTTCCATTTCAGTCAAAACCTGAAGATGGATTATTTATTTTCGTTCAACGCTCAATCCAAATCGGCCGATTGGCTTTTTGCCTCGGCTGGGTTGAGCGATTTCAATGACAGGAGTAAAAAATGAGCGTAATTAAGGCTGAAATTCGCAGCGGTGTTTATTACGACTCGGCAGTACTGATGCAGTTACAGCGTTCACTGGCTGATTTGCCCGGCGTCGAAGATGCCGGCGTGATTATGGGTACCCCCACCAACAAAGAACTGCTCATGCGGGTTAATCTGGTTACGCCGGAAGTTGAGCAGGCCAAAGAAAATGATCTGGTGATTGTCGTGCGGGCGGGTGATGAAAAATCTGCCGGCGATGCTCTGCAGCGAGTGGACGAACTGCTTTCGGCGCGCAAATCCAGCATTCAACAGGACTATCGGCCACGCAGTCTGGAAGGCGCCCAAAGCATGATGCCGGATGCTAACTGGGTATTGATTTCGGTGGCAGGCCGCTACGCTGCCGGTGTTGCCCGCGAAGCATTAAGGCTTAACAAGCATGTTTTCCTCTTCAGCGATAACGTACCCGTTGAAGAGGAAATTTCTTTAAAAGCAGAGGCTGCCCAAAAAGGCTTGCTGGTGATGGGGCCGGATTGCGGCACGGCCATGATCAATGGAATCGGGCTGGGCTTTGCCAACAAAGTCCGACGCGGACCGATTGGCGTGGTGGCAGCTGCCGGCACCGGCTTGCAGCAGGTTGCCTCGCGCATTGATCAGCTGGGCGGTGGTATGACCTTTGGCATCGGCACCGGCGGGCGCGATCTTTCCGAAAAAGTGGGCGGGGTAACCTTCCTGATGGGGTTGGATGCGCTCAGCCGTGATCCGGACACCAAGGTAATTGTGCTGGTTTCCAAACCGCCTTCTCCCAAAGTAGCCGATCAGGTGCTGCGGGTGGCGCGCAAGGCCGGCAAACCGGTGGTGGTGAACTTCATCGGGCGCACACCCATTTCCCGCCGGGTTGGCAATTTGTTCTTTGCCTCCGGGCTGGATGATGCGGCAGCAATGGCGGTGGAACTGGCCAAGAACCCACCGGAGTTGGAGCCCGAACCCGAACTGCCGATTTCCCGTTTTGCGCCCGGACAAAAATACCTGCGTGGTCTGTTCTCCGGCGGCACGCTGGCTTATGAGGCTCAGCACTTGCTGACCGAGTATGTGCCCAAGGTGTATGCCAATGCACCGATTAACAAAGAAAACAAATTGAAGGACTCGCTGGTCAGCGTGGAACACACGATTGTAGATCTCGGCGAGGATGAGTTCACGGTAGGGCGTTTGCACCCGATGATGGATAACGACCTGCGCATCCGCCGGCTGATGGAAGAGGCCGATGATCCGGAAGTAGCCGTTATTCTACTGGATGTGGTGATCGGTTTTGGTTCACACCCCGACCCGGCCAGTGAATTAGGCCCTGCCATCGCCGAGGCCAAAGCCAAGGCCGAAAAAGCCGGACGTTATCTCGAAGTGGTGGTCGTTTGCACCGGTACTGAAGAAGACCCGCAAAAACTCAGCCATCAGATCCGTCAGTTGAAACGCGGTGGTGCCTGGGTTGAAACCAGCAATGAAGCCGCTGTGCGTTATGCCGGGCAAATCATTCAGGCACTCAATCAGTCCGCCGAAGAAGAACGCCCGATGGCCAAGCCGGTTGACCTGGATGTGCTGAAGAAGCCGGTCAAGGCCTTTAATGTCGGTTTGGAATCGTTTGCCGAAAACCTGACTGCTCAGGAGACCGCCGTAGTGCATGTGGATTGGCGTCCACCGGCGGGCGGCAACGAGAAGCTGGCCGGAATTTTGGAACGGATGAAGAAGCTCTCATCCGCCGGGTAACAGAGTCGGGTTTGGCGATAATTCATTTGGAGGAGCGATATGATCAATATTGAAGAAGCCAATAAGAAGGCTGTAGAAAATATGATGGAAGCCCGCCCGATGGTCGTTGGGGTAGCTCCGGCC
>DLXG01000143.1 GCA_003448875.1 Anaerolineaceae bacterium | reverse complement strand
CAATCAGCCGCAAGCGTTGATTGTTGTGGAGAAAACTCATGTATGTGATTGGCACTGCCGGGCATGTGGATCACGGTAAATCCAGCCTGATTGAAGCCCTTACCGGCATCCATCCTGATCGTCTCAAAGAAGAAAAACTGCGCGAGATGACCATAGACCTTGGATTTGCCTGGCTGGAATTGCCCGGTGGAATTGAAGTTGGTATTGTCGATGTGCCGGGCCACCGCGATTTTATCGAAAACATGCTGGCAGGTGTAGGCGGAATTGATGCCGTTTTATTTGTCATCGCAGCCGATGAAGGGGTCATGCCGCAAACCCGCGAACACCTGCTTATCCTTGATATTCTTCAAGTAAAGCGAGGTGTGATAGCCCTCAGCAAGGTTGATTTGATAAACGATGAAGAGTGGTTAGCGCTGGTTGAAAACGACATACATCAAGCGATGGAAAATACCTGCCTGGCGTCTGCTCCGCTTGTCAGGGTTTCTGCCAGAACCGGAGAGGGACTGGAAGAACTCAAACAAACCTTATCCCGCTGTTTGCAGGAAACGCCGCCAAAAGTTGACCTCGGCCGCCCCCGTTTACCGATTGACCGGGTTTTTTCATTGACGGGATTTGGAACCGTAGTGACGGGTACCCTGCTGGACGGAACGCTAAAAGTTGGAAGTGAAATTGAGGTGCTGCCCGGCGGTTTACGCGGGCGGATTCGCGGACTACAAACCCACAAACGCAAAGAAGAAACTGCCAAACCGGGTCGTCGTACAGCTGTGAACATCAGCGGTATTAATGCCGATCAAATTCAACGCGGGGATGTCATTTCGTTACCCGGCCTTTATGCAGCCACCCAGCGGGTAGATGCCACTCTCAAAGTGGCTGGCGGAGTTTCCTCATCAGTGATTCACAATATGGAGGTTAAGTTTTTTCATGGTACCTGTGAGGTGCACGGCAGACTGCGTTTATTGGGCAGTGATGAATTGAAATCAGGTGAGGAAGGCTGGGTGCAGATTGAACTGCGCCAACCAGTTGTGGTGGTCAAAGGGGATCGCTATATTCTGCGGCGACCCTCCCCGCCAGAAACTTTGGGAGGGGGTACGATTTTGGAAGCCCACTCACCGCGCCGCTACAGGCGATTTGCTGCCGATGTTTTGGAAAGAATGAAAAGCCTGAGCGCGGGTGACCCTGCTCAAATCATGCTGCACACGATTCAAAGTGCGCGCTTCATCACGGAAAAAGAGGCGCAGCAAAATTCTCGATTAGATCCCCTGCTTGCGCAGGACACCCTCAATCACCTGCTTGAGACGAATCAGGTAGTGATTCTTGGAGAAGAAAAAAACCGTTCGGAAAGCGTAAAATGGTTGACTACCCGGAGCATTTATGAATCAGAACGAGAACGGATTGTCAACATTGTCAAAGAATTTCATCAGCAACAACCCTTAAGATTGGGGCTGCCGCGTGAAGCGCTGAAAAATCGGGCCGGGTTGACGGCGAAAATCTTTCAATTCCTGTATGAGGCTTTGTTGGAGGAAAAATACCTGTTGGAGGAAAATCTCATCGTGCGCTTACCACAACATACGATACGGTATTCCCCTCAGCAGGAAAAGCTGGTAAACCAATTGATGGATCAATTTTTATCCTCTCCCTACACTCCCCCGGCTGTTCGAGAATGTGTGGAGAGGGTGGGAGGTGACCTCTTTCAGTCGCTTTTAGAGAGCGGTAGGCTCATTCAGGTTTCTGATGATGTGGTATTTCATACAGAGGCGTATCAAAACATGCTGGCAGCAGTGAAAACCATGATTCAAGAACGTGGGTCAATGACCGTAGCCGAATTTCGCGACCATTTTTCCACTACCCGAAAGTATGCGCTGGCATTTCTGGAACATCTGGATCAACGCCGAATCACGGTGCGGGAGGGAGACGCACGAAAACTACTCCGAACAGAATAGTAAAGGAATAGAAAATGGTCAGTTCTCTGTCAATCGTTTCCATGCTGGTTTCCACAATTGTGGTGTTTGGTCTGCCAATGAGTCTGGCGATTATCTTCATTCGCAGATATGGGGCATCGCTGGTGGCAGTAGGGGTGGGGGTGCTGGGTTTTCTTGTCCCACAAGTTCTAATCCGCATCCCGGCCCTGCAATGGCTCAGTCAACAGCCTTTTTATCAACAATGGGCTGCTCAGCCTTGGCTGATTGGGCTTTTCCTTAGCCTGACCGCCGGACTTTTTGAAGAAACCGGGCGGTGGATTGGATTTCGATATTTATTGAGAAATCGGTTACAGTTCAAAAACGGGCTGGCCTATGGTGTCGGACACGGAGGTTTCGAAGCCATTTTCCTGGTCGGCTTGAGTTATATCAACCTGATCACTTTTAGTTTGATGATCAATAACGGAACGTTCGATTCGCTGGTAGCCCCGCAGTTGGGACTTGCCGCAGAACAAATCCGTACTCAACTGATTTCCACCCCCTCTTACCTCTACCTCGTGGGCGGATTGGAGCGGGTGTTCGCGATAGCCATACAATTGGGCCTCTCGGTGCTGGTGTTTTATTCCGTGAAGAGACAAAAGGCGGGTTTATACTGGCTGGCTGTATTGCTGCATACCTTGGTTAATTTACCTGCGGTTTTGCTGTCTTCAATGGGAATTGGGATTCTTTGGATTGAGCTGTGGGTTGCAGTATGTGCTGGTGTAGCAGTCTGGTATGTGATTCACAGCCACAGGCGGGAACAGCAAGCTTCCTTACTGACTAGCTCAACTGAAATTGGTCAAAACAGTGTCAATGCAAAATAGAAATG